>JBJTJJ010000315.1:0-13956 GCA_046095445.1 Sediminibacterium sp. | reverse complement strand
TGCGAATGATGCGTTCTGCATCGTGGTGGGTGAATACACTTTCATCTGCCATCAGCGGAATGGGAGAAATCCGACAGAGCTCAGGCAGCAATTCGTCGTTCCAGCTGCGCATGGGCTGCTCGCAGAATTCAATTCCGAAGGGTGCTAATTGTGTGAGCGCTTCAACAGCTTCCTCAAAACTCCATCCCTGGTTGGCATCAATGCGAAGAATGATCGCATCTCCGATGGCTTGTCTGATGCTGCGGATGCGTTGAACATCGTCCGTCGGATTTTTGCCCAATTTTACTTTGATTATGCGTACTCCATCGGCAGCAAATTTTGTTGCGGTTGCTGCCATCTCTTCCGGAGTGCCGATACCAATCGTCAGATCACTTTCCAAAGTTTTATGGGTGCCTCCTAAATATTGATAGAGTGGTTGTTCTGCCCTTTTCGCCGCTAGGTCATAGAGCGCCATATCAAAAGCACTCTTGGCAGTAAAATTTCTGCTGATCATGGCATCGAGTTCATCGAGTCGGCTGTCTATCTCTGCAGATGATTTGTTTTTCCACAACGCAGCAAAATCTTTGGCGAGTTCAAAGCAGGTGGATTGGGTTTCGCCGGCGATCATGGGGAAGGCAGAACATTCTCCCACTCCCGTTAGTCCGTCATCGGTATGCACTCGTATCAAAAGATTTTGTGCATACTTCATGGTACCCGTGGCAATGGTAAAGGGAACCATGGGAATGGTATAGCGATAGATTTCTGTAGATAGAATTTTCATGCGCCAAAATTCGCAATTTATTGGCTATGCTTGCGGCTTAATTTATAAAGGGCCTTCTCACATTTTTTCCAGTAACCAAAAAATCCCTGTCCGGTATAATCTGCATCAGCAAACATCCAGGAAGGTGCAGTGGCTTGTCCGGGAAAATGATGGGCGATGGGATGATCTTTGAAATGGATGGAAGGAAATGCATCCAGTGAAGGAATATCTTTTGCTTCATCCACATAAATCTGTATGCCCGGGATGAGTTCTTTTGCGAGTTCCAGGATGAATTGCATCACTGCCGGACTCACCGGATATTCCTGGAAATGCGAGGGCTCCAGCACAAGTACCCGGTTGGCTTCCATCCCGGAAAACCATTCCGGGTCTATCTGATAAGCGTGATAGAGTAGAAGTGGTAGTTGGGGATTGAGTTGTAGGGCTTCAGCAATTGGAAGGGTAGTGTGCAGATCGGGAACTAAGGTTGCCTGCATATCATCCGGAACAGGCATTTCCATTAATTCCTCATACGACTTGTCTAAGACCGTATTGTGTTGATTCGATCCACTGTATTTGTTGATGTTGTCCTGGTTGGCAAAATATTTTTTCGGACTAAAACTGCCGGCTACCCATTGCCAGCTAAGGGTATTGCTGGCGATGTCTCCATCGAGCAGGTGATAGTACATCCAGCGGGCAGGAATTGACCAGTGAGCACGTGCAATGTTACAAGTGATCATGGCCAGATAGAGGCGGGCATGGTTATGCAGGTAACCCGTCGCTATCAAATCTTGGATGCTATTATCAATCACTTCCACACCAGTATTGGCTTCGGCAATGGAGCGGGGCAGTTCATGGTGGGCGACTTGTGTTTGCGGTTGACGGATATCTCGATGCAGGTTATCTTTCTCCTTCCACCACACCCGTTGAAAATATTCTCTCCAGGCCAATTGCTGAATCAGCGGCCATGCTTTTTCCCTTGGATACTTGTCGAGGATAGTTTCCACCACTTTCGGAAGGGTGATTACACCCCTGGCAATATAGGGGGAAAGACGGGTAACGGCACCCGTTAAAAAGTTTCGCGTAGAGCCATAGCGGGATGGATCAATGGCGCTAAGTCGCTCCTCTATAGAGGGTTGGTCTGTGGGGAAAGTTACACTCATATAATGATTAATCGATGCGCCCTGAGTACATCGAGTGTCAATGCTTCACCGGGCTGGCAATTTTTATACTGTTTTACATCACAGAGAAACCCTACATGATCGCCTCCGTCAAATTCGCTGATTACTTCCAGTTCCATCACGCTGAGCGCCTCCGTTAAAATCAGGTGATCGAGCCAGGGCGTCAATAGATTTTTTTTCTGCAGGAATTTAATCTTGTCGGTTTTTTTGCCGCTGGTTTTGCCTAAAATGCGGGTGAGGTTGTATTGATGGTCGGCCAGTAATTGCAAAACAAATCTTTTCTGTGACTGTACGTTCTCCAAAGTTTGTGTGCCCTTATAGACCCCGCAAACAATTCGTTTGGGCTGCATGCTGATGGCAGTAACATAAGTAATCATGTGCATGTTGTGCCTGCCGGAAGCATCTTGACTGCTGATGGAATAGACGGGCAGGTTCACCCGGTTCCAGGGTTTCTTGCGCATGCCTTGGGTGGCAGCTGTTCGAGTAGATTGTTTCACAAGATTACAACAAAATGCACCCGTCATTGTTTGTATGTAAAAAAAATATGGAAACAATGAAAGATAAGGTGGTGGTGCTGGTTGGAGCCAGCGGGGGCATTGGCGCAAAAACTGCTGCCCTGCTCGCAGGTTCCGGTGCCAAAGTTTTCATTACGGGCAGAAATCAGTCCAACCTTTCTTCTGTGGCACAACTGGCCGGTATTCCGGCAGAACGTTGTTTTTCGCTGGATGTGACCCGGGAATCGGAAGTAAATGCAACCATTCAAAACATACTGCAGCAGGCAGGCAATATTGATATGTTGATCAATGCAGCAGGCATCGGTATCATCAAGCCGGTGGAACAACTCAGTTCGGAAGAATTTCAGCGTACGCTGCAAACGAATCTCGTTGGTGCTTTCCATCTGGTAAAAGCTGTGCTGCCAGGGATGAAAGAAAACAAACGTGGTCTCATTATAAATATCCCCGGCGTTTTGGGAAAGGTGCCCATGGCAGGAGCTGCCGCTTATGCAGCCAGTAAGTATGGTCTAACAGGTATGATGCAAAGCATCCGCGAAGAATTAAAAAGAACCGATATACGTATAACTCAACTGTATTTGGGTGGGGTAGATAGTCCTTTCTGGGATACCATCGACCTGCGGGTGCAGCGCGACCGCATGATCGTGGCCGATGAAGCTGCTAAAGCCATTTGGTTCCTCTGTCAGCAACCCCGCAGTGGCGTGGTGAGTGAGATGGTTTTGCAGCCCTTCAACCACCAGGCGATTTAATCGGAAATCTCCTTCGAAGAAAATTTCGTGTAACTTTTTCGAATACTACCGATATTCGCAGTGCGAACAGATGTTAGTATATGAATCTATCCTTTGAAAACACGGAAAACGCGTTTGCTCACCTTTCGGATAAGGAGCTAAAAAATGCCCGTTTTCTCTTTCAATCCATGTCTTACCCCTGGCTGGTGCAGGTGGGTACAAGACTGACTCCTTTTATCATGCGCACCGGATTGCCCGTGCATGGTCTGATCAGAAAAACTTTGTTCAAGCAGTTTGTAGGTGGTGAGACACTGGAAAATACTGAGCCGGTAACTCAAAAGCTTCATTCTTTTGGTGTTGAAGTGATTCTGGACTATGGTGTTGAGGGGAAAGAGGGGGAGGAATCATTCGATACAGCCACTGAAGAATTCATGCGGGTGATACGATATGCCTCTACCCAAACCAATATTCCATTTATAAGCATCAAGGTAACCGGACTTGCCCGTTTTGGTCTCTTGCAATCATTGAATGAGGCGCCACGGTTGCGCAGTGGTATTCACGACCATGAGTGGGAGTTGGATGAATGGGATCGGGTGCGGGATCGGATGTATGCTATTTGTGAATTGGCGGCAGAGAAAAAGATAGGGGTACTGATTGATGCGGAGGAATCCTGGATCCAGGATCCGGTGGATCGGCTTTGTATGGAAATGATGCAGGAGTTCAATACCACTGATGCTATCATATATAATACTGTACAACTTTATCGCCATGACCGGCTTTCTTTTCTCAAAATGTCTCACCGCATTGCCAAAGAAAAAGGTTTTGTGCTGGGTGTCAAATTGGTGAGAGGTGCCTACATGGAAAAGGAACGCGCCCGTGCTATTGAAATGGGGTATGATAGTCCGATACAGCCCGACAAAAAAGCATCTGACAGCGATTTCAACGCGGCAGTTCAGTATTGTTTAGAAAACCTGGGAGATATTGCGGTGGTAATTGCTTCACACAATGAGAGCAGCAATCAGTTGGCAGCCACTACTATGGATCAATTAGGTATTGCCAGAAATCATCCCAGGGTTCATTTTTCTCAGCTCTATGGCATGAGTGATCACATTACTTTTAATATGGCGCGGGAAGGATTCCGGGTAAGTAAATATTTGCCATTCGGTCCCATTCGGGAAGTGATTCCTTACCTGATGCGCCGGGCTCAGGAGAATACCAGTGTTAGCGGACAAACCGGTAGAGAGTTGACCCTGATTCAGCGGGAACTGCAACGCAGGAAGAAAAGCAATTCACCCGTTCTCCCCACCGCTGCGGAATAGCCGCTTCATCCCGTTATAACATCGTATTTTGCAGCCATGGAAGCATATCATCAACTGCTGCGACATATTCTGAACAATGGCGTTAGGAAAACAGATCGTACCGGTACCGGTACCCTGAGTTGTTTTGGTTATCAGATGCGGTTCAACTTAGAGGATGGATTTCCCATGGTAACCACTAAAAAGTTACATACCCGCAGCATCATTCACGAGTTGCTTTGGTTCATCCAGGGTAGTACCAATATTCAGTACCTCAAAGAAAATGGGGTATCCATCTGGGATGAATGGGCTGATGATAACGGCGAGTTAGGTCCGGTATATGGTAAACAATGGCGCAGCTGGAGTGGCCCTGATGGGAAGGTAATCGATCAGTTATCGGAAGTGATTGCAGAGATCAAGAAGAATCCTGATAGTCGTCGACTCATTGTCAGTGCGTGGAATGTAGCAGACCTGCCTCAGATGGCACTCATGCCTTGTCATACTTTGTTCCAGTTTTATGTGGTGGAAGGGAAGTTAAGTTGTCAATTGTATCAGCGCAGTGCCGATGCTTTTCTGGGCGTACCCTTCAACATTGCTTCCTATGCCTTACTAACCATGATGGTGGCACAGGTCTGCAATTTGAAGTGTGGAGAGTTCATCCACACCTTCGGTGATGTTCACTTGTATGTTAATCATTTGCAACAGGCACAAATTCAATTGAGCCGCACACACTATCCACTTCCACAAATGAAAATCAATCCCGAGGTGAAAGATATTTTTTCCTTTACCTATGATGACTTTACCATAGAAAATTATCAGTCCCACCCCGCCATTAAAGCACCGGTAGCTATTTAATTCCCAGGTGGTGAAGGACTAACAAAATATTTGTGTATGCGTATTTCAATGGTAGTTGCTGCTGCTGAGAACAATGCGATCGGGCTCGACAACCGATTGCTCTGGCATTTGCCCAATGATCTCAAACACTTTAAGAATTCCACCTGGGCATTACCGGTGATCATGGGTAGGAAAACATTGGAAGCACTTGCCGGCAAGCCACTTAATGGAAGAATGAATATCGTGCTGACACGCCAGCAAGATTTCTCCGCCGAGGGTTTTCATGTGGTGCACAATATGGAACAGGCACTTGATTTGGTAAAGCAGGCGCAATATAGGGAGGTCAATATTATTGGTGGAGGAGAGATTTACCGGCAATTCCTTCCCCTTGCTCACCGCATTGTGCTGACAAGAGTAGAAGCTAGTTTTGAAGCCGACGCTTTCTTTCCTGAATTACCTCCAGATGAGTGGCAACTGGTAACTGATGATCCTATGCCTGCTGATGAGCGACATGCCTATTCTTACCGCTTCCAGGTGTGGGAGCGCAACAAGTAATTGCCTGATGAGTTTTGTTTCCATTGCTTATTTTGTTACCTGCTGCGGATTAATGCCTTGGTTGTTCCGCCCTTCCAATTTATATGCCTTGCGTCTCTTGCAGGCAGTGAATATTTGGCTGCCCCTATACAGTTTTTTTCTGCTGCAACAATGGATCGGATTTTATCAGTTGGCGCAATTGCTTCCGGAAGTGAAAGGTCAGTCTTCTCAGCAATGGTATGAATGGATAGATGCGAATTTACTGGCACAAATTATTCTCATCACACTTCCTTTCTTGTTTGTCTGGAAACGTTGGAGGGCTCATCGTGGCTTGTCTCTCTTCCTCCTCATTGTTCTTTACTGGTACCATCCCTATACATATTGGGACTTATACAATTGGCACCTACACGCTGCTGAATGGATTTGTCTGCTTTGTATTTCATTGTCCGTTTTTTGGCTCACCCATTCCTTTGCAGATCAATCGAAGAAACATGTATAATACCTGGCAAATAGGACTTCGCTATCTCAAATATCGCTGGAAAGCTAGGGGTGGAAAGGGTCATGGCATTCATTCACCTTTTGTTTTTGATTTGGTGATGCAGGTACTCAACGATGACCGAATTTTTTATGCATATGAAAGCATTGAACAACAGCGGGCATTGTTGTTGAACAGTTCTGAAAATTTGGAAGTAGTGGATTGGGGTGCAGGTGGAACGGAAAAGAAAGTGACGACTCGTTCTGTACAACAGGTAGCTGGCCGTTCGCTCAAGCCACCTAAATATGCCCGGCTGCTATTTCGTTTGGTACAACACTATCAATGCAAAAAAGTGTTGGAGTTGGGCACCTGTCTCGGCATTACTACTTCTTATCTCGCAGCAGCTTCTGCTGAGGTTCAGGTAACCACAGTGGAAGGAGCGCCTGCCTACGCCCGCAAGGCAAGAGAGGTCAGGGAAAATTTGGGATGGAAAAACATTCGGATAGTGGAAGGCAATTTTGATGAGACCTTATCGGGCGTGCTGGAAAATACTGCTCCCTGGGATCTCATATTCATTGATGGCAATCACCGGCTGGAACCTACCCTTCGCTATTTCGAACAAATTTTGCCGCATACACATGCGGGTACGCTGTTTGTCTTCGATGATATTCATTGGAGCCGGGAGATGGAAGAAGCATGGCAAAATATTCAGCAACATCCTTCTGTTACTTTAACCATCGATCTGTTCTTTGTCGGACTGGTATTCATCCGGCCGGAGCAAATGGCGAAAGAACATTTTATTATTCCATTCTGATCAGGAGGCATTCAGCGCCTGAAGTATATCTGCTAATACATCATCGGGATGTTCAAGTCCTACACTAATGCGGATAAGTCCGGGCGTGATGTTAACGGCATTTCTTTCTGCTTCAGAAAGTTTGGCATGGGTAGTGCTGGCGGGGTGGGATGCAATAGATCGGGTATCTCCCAGGTTAGCAGTTAGCGATAACAATTTCAGTCCGTTCAGGAATTTTTTTCCGGCATCGAGTCCGCCCTTCAATTCAAAACATACAATACCACCACCATCTTTCATTTGCTTTTGTGCAATGGCATTTTGAGGATGGGAAGGCAAGAAGGGATAGCGCAATTGTGCAATGGCAGGATGTGCCTCCAGTTGTTGTGCGATGTAGGAGGCATTGGCTGCATGCTTCTCCATGCGAACGAAAAGGGTTTCGAGACTCTTGCTTAATACCCAGGCATTGAAAGGGGAGAGGGCCGGACCGGTGCTGCGGAAGAACAGATAGATATCTTGTATCAGCTCCTTTTTTCCAACAACAACTCCACCCAATACCCTGCCCTGACCATCAATCCATTTGGTAGCGGAATGTACTACGAGATCGGCACCCAGTGCAATCGGTTGTTGACAGGCGGGGGTAGCAAAACAATTGTCAACGTTCAGTATAATATTGTTTTCTTTTGATAAGCTGGAGAGCATGCTGATATCGAGAATTTCCAATCCGGGATTGGTGGGAGATTCCACATAGATCATTTTGGTTGTGGGACGGATGGCAGCTTTCCACTCTTCTTCAGTGGCGGTGGCAGATACGTAGGTGTAATCAATGCCGAAGCGAGACAGGTATTTGGCGATGACGGTATGTGTACTTCCGAAAACAGCATTACAGGCGAGCAGGTGATCGCCCTGGCGCAGCAATGCCATGAATGAACTGAACACTGCACTCATACCGGATGCAGTGGCATAGCCGGCTTCTGCTCCTTCCAGTGCGCAGATCTTGTCTACGAATTCCTGTACATTGGGATTGCTGAAGCGACTGTAGATGTTGTCATCTGTTTCATCCGCGAATGCGGCACGCATATCTTCTGCCTGATCAAAGCAAAAACTGCTGGTAAGGAAGAGGGGAACTGCATGCTCCATTTCCGGTGTGCGTTCAACCTGAATTCGAATGGCATTGGTTTCGGGGCGAAGTGACATAAAAAAAAAGATAGATGATCAAAAAGGGCAGGAATAGTAGCCGGCCCATGAAAAAAGATTTTGACAAAGGTATCTAACCATGTGTTTACTTTGTATAATTATTCATGGCCAACTTGCAAACATATCATCATCGCCAACCCTTTCAACTGGAAAATGGGGCGGTTCCACCTGAAATACAGATTGCCTATCATACCTGGGGTACTTTACAAGCGGGTAGTCGGGTGGTCTGGATTTGTCATGCACTCACAGCTAATTCAGATGCAGAGGCCTGGTGGAAAGGATTGGTAGGAGAAGGTTACTGCATAGATCCGACCAATGACTTTATTGTCTGCGCGAATATTTTGGGTTCCTGTTATGGAACAACGGGTCCGTTGAGCATTGATCCGGCAACGGGAGCACCCTATTATAGTCAATTCCCACAGGTAACGATACGTGACATGGTTGCTGCACATATTGAATTACGCAAACACCTGGGTATTGAAAAAATTGATTTGCTCATGGGCGGAAGTATGGGAGGATATCAGGTGCTGGAGTGGGCATTGATGGAAAAGGAAGTAATCAAGCGGCTTTTTTTAATTGCAACTTCACCCTCAGAAAGTGCCTGGGGTGTAGCAGTGCATACAGCACAACGACTCGCAATTGAAGCCGATATAAGTTGGCGGGATGCAAGTCCTGAAGCTGGTGCCAGGGGATTGAAGGCGGCACGTGCAATCGGCATGTTAACGTACAGAAATTATCAAACCTTTCAGGAGAAACAGACTGACCCCGATCCGGAGAAGATTGATGATTTTCGTGCCTCCTCGTATTTGAATTATCAGGGCGACAAATTGGTGAAGCGCTTCAATGCGTATAGTTATTGGTTATTGACCAAGGCAATGGACAGTCATCACCTGGCGCGGAAAAGAGGGGGAGATCTGATACTTACACTGGCAACGATTACGCAACCCACGCTGATCATCGCCATCCTGGGTGATATTCTTTGTCCGCCCGACGAACAAAGATTCATGGCGGCACACATGTCGGATGCGCAGTTGGTAGAAATTGAATCTACTTATGGGCATGATGGGTTCATCATTGAAACCGCACAAATCACCACCCACCTCAGAGATTGGTACCGGAGTTCTGTGGAATAGCAGATAGCTATTATTGAGGATGATACAATTTCACTGCTTGCTGATAAACAGTTTTTTTATCGAGGGTCATCCTTTTGGTTTGCTGGCGGGTATAGCGTTCCATTTGATCCGTGTAATGGGGAGAGTTTTTTCTGGCAGAAGCTCCGTAGGCATTCATTGATTCAATGATGGGACCATCGGGCGTGAATTCAACCAATTCAACATAGGCATCGCCTTCATTTCCTTTGAACATGCCGTTCTTATAAGGTACTGTTCCAATGGTTGCCAGTACATCGGGTAATCCGCCGACGGGTAATTCTTTTTCACCCCTGGCTAATTTTTGAATATCTCCCAGCGTAACGTCAGTTCGACCATAGTTCAACAGCATATCATTTTTTACCTCTTGCAGTAATTCAGTCGCTTGTTGAATGGTCATGCGGGGGGTTGCAAGAAAGCGATTGCGTTGTTGGTTGGATTTTTTATAGATCAATAAAAATATTCCGGCACCCTTACTGTCAGCCATTGCTGTTTTGTTCCATTCTTTCAACGGTGAGATGAGATCCGCAAGCTGCGGAAGTTGAGCGGCATCGAGGAGGAAGAGGGAATCGATGTTGGTAGGAAAAGCAAATCGGGAAGGATAGGAACGATCGAATTTGATGCGCTTCATTTGATCAAATGAAAGTGTCGGATGCTGTTGGATTAATTCAGCGAAACGCTTGCTGCGGTTATTTTCCAGGGTTTCATATCCCATTTCAGGAAAGCGAATCGCAGGGTTATCGCGACCATCGGTGCTGTTGAATGGACTGTGGTTGGTGTTGTAAACGTATCCCCCCTTGGGTTGCAGCACTTGTGGTAATTCATGCAATGGGTGAATTTCTTTCCAGAGAGTAGCCGAGGTATTGCCCGGTACGGTAGAACGCCAATTGTATCCGGGTTTTCGGATGGGTATCTTGCCATTGCTGATGTAAAAAATGGTATCGTATCTGTCTGCATACACGAGGTTATATCCAGGTATGGCCATCATTTCCAGTACTTGTCTGAACTCGGTGTAATTGCGGGCTTTGTTCATGCGGTACCATTGCTCGAGGCCACGAACATCTGTTTGTGCGGGCATGCGAACAGAGAAAGTGCCTTTTTCCGTGATGAGGGTCGGGCCATAGATGCTGTTATAAGCTTTTCTTTTTACTGGCACGATAATTCCTGCCAGCTTGACTTTCAGGGAAACGATTTTTTCTTCCAGCCTAAGCCACTGGTCATCGACTTTATATTGAAGTGGCCGTTGTGGATCGGTTTCCAGTTGATACACATCAACTTTATCCGGATTATTAACGGTGTGTGCCCAACCCAGGAATTCGTTGGCACCATGGAGAATACAGGGGGCACCCGGAAAATTCGCACCTAGTATGTTCCATCCTTCTTCGCTGCAAAGATGTGCCTCATAAAATGCAACAGGACCTTCCAGTGGTTGATGTGCGTTGATGGTCAGAAAGGTGTGGCCGTTATTTGTTTTGCGGCTATTGAAGGCGAAGGCATTGCTGCCACCCGGTTGCAGGTTGGCCAGTTGCGGTTGTGTTCCCCTGAAAATGGAACCCAGAGCTTTGTCTGCTCCGGAGAGAACACAGAGTTGAAGAACGGAATACTGGATAAGGTCACGGGGGGTAACCGGAAAAGCTCTATTGAGAAGAATTTCTTTTGGATGTGCCTGTGCATAGGCATTCAATCCGGCACAATACCCTTCCAGCAAACGCTGAAAGGCCGGACTCAGGTCTTTGTCATAGCGGGCATTGACCAGTTCTGGGATACCCATCAGGTGGATGATATAATCTGTTTGAGCTCCCTCCTTGCCTTTATAGATGCCGGACAGTGCCTTGCCGATAATCAGTGATTCCTGAATGGTAGAAAAATCATCTTCTGCTGCAGCCCAGGCAAGTCCGTAAGCCACTTCGGGGTCGGTGGGCGCGAAGATATGGGGCACACCGAAAGAGTCACGGATGATATCGATGCGGTCAATGCGGAATTGGGCAGAAGAGAATTGCCAGAGCAGGCAAAGACAAGTGGAGAGGAGGAATGTACGCAAGGCGGTAATATTTTCTGCAAAGATGGGTTAAACAAAGGAGGATTGCATCTTTAGGGGTATTACCTTTGAAAAAAATTACAATATGGGCATTCTCCGACAAATGGCGGAATACCTTTATCTCAAAAAAAAATCTGACGTGCCCCAAGGCAGTTGGATGAAATATATGCATGGGATGAACAGGATTTCCCTGATTATTTTTTTACTGGGCTTACTGGTGATGTTGTACAGATGGTTAATCAAGCCGATGTTGATGCGGTAGTATCCTTGCTGAGTCTGACAATTATTTCTGCAGCTTTTTCTGATGCTTTGGCACCGGTGTGCAATCGATCGCGCAATTTTTCATAGTCGGTTCCCATGTTCAATCGTACAGGTGTACTGTAGAGTAGCAGTTTCACTTCTTTTTCAATCAGGTCGGGTCTAACCTCCTCTTGAATCAGTTCGGTAACAACTTTTTTGTTCATGATCAGATTGACCAGGGCGATATAGGGAATATTGATCAGGCGTTTGGCAATAAAGAAAGTGATAGGACTTCCCTTATACACCACAACTTCAGGTACGCCTAACAGCGCGGTTTCCAGCGTAGCTGTACCACTGGTAACGATGGCAGCAGCAGATTTCAATAGCAGGGCATGTGTTTGATTGTGTACTTGAAATACTTGCGGGTAGGGTTCCAGCATGGACTGATAAAATCCCGAGTCTATTCCGGGCGCCATGGCAACAGCAAAATCATGTTCGGGGAAATTGCGGGATACTTCCAACATAGCCGGAAGTACTTTTTTGATTTCCTGTTGGCGACTGCCGGGGAGCAGGGCAATGATGGGATGTTGAGGTGGCGGCGAGGCATGAAAGTTTTTGTGCCAGACAATTTTTTCTGCGGCTTTTTCTTCTTGCAGTTTGTCTACGACTTCCAGCAGGGGATGCCCCACATAGTGTACTTGCCAGTTCCATTTTTGGGCGAAGTATTCTTTTTCAAAGGGAAGGATGCAGATCATTTCGTCAATGATCTTTTTCATTTTGATGACTCGGTTTTCCTTCCATGCCCAAACCTGAGGTGATATATAGTAGGCGACTTTGTCGTTTTGTTCGTGAGCCCATTCCGCTATTCGCAGGTTGAATCCAGGGTAGTCGATACAAACCAGTACATCGGGCAGGAAGGTGCTGATGTCTTTTTTACAAAAGTTCAGGTTTCGCAGGATAGTTGGAAGGTTTTTCAGTACTTCCCAGAAGCCCATGAAGGCGAGGTCACGGTAATGTTTAACCAGTGTTCCGCCGGCAGTTTGCATCAGGTCACCGCCCCAGCAACGGATGATTGCGCCGGGATCCTGAGCCTTGATGGCTCGGATAAGATTGCTGCCATGCAGATCACCGCTGGCTTCTCCTGCTATGATGTAATATCGGGTGGGCATAGGTGCCGGATTTTGCGCTCATCAGAACCATTTCAGGTAGAGAGCGAACAGACCATAGATCAATGATGCAATGAAAATGCCGATGGCAGTTTTATCATGCTTGATATTGATGTACAGTGTAAATATAAAAACGTTGGCCACCAGTGAGATGGTGATGACACCGGAGAGCAAATGCCTTTCCAGCATCAATACATCGATGAATTCTTTGATAGAGAAGCTGCTAAAGCGGGCGAGATAAAAAATAAAAAAGCCCAGCAGGGGAGTGGAAAATCCCAGAAGCAGTCCGAGTGGAATTTTATCTTTCAACAGGAAGTTCATGCCAATATTTTTTCAAGTTTCTTTTTCAGGGGCATATGTGTCAGGTCAAACTGAACAGGTACAACGCTCACATATTTGTGTTCCAGTGCCCATACATCGGTGTCTTTGCCCTTATCGAAATTAACGAATACACCGGTGAGCCAATAATATCTTCTGCCATTGGGGTCTTTGCGTTCATCAAATTCTTCGTTGTATTTGGCATAGGCCTGTCTGCATACCTTGATGCCTTTGATTTCGGAGAGAGGACCTTTGGGTATGTTCACGTTGAGGCAGAGATGGGGTTCGTTCAAAGGTTGGTGTAAGATTTGTTCAACGAGAGAACGGGCATAATGTGCGGCTGCAGTGAAATCGGCTTCGATGCTCAGGTCTAGCAGACTGAAACCGATGCTGGGAATTGATTCGATGGATGCTTCCAGGGCTGCGGACATAGTGCCGGAATAGATCACGTTGATGGAGTGGTTGGCGCCATGGTTGATGCCGCTCAAACAGATATCCGGTTTGCGGTGTAATACTTTATCTACTGCCAGTTTCACGCAATCTACCGGCGTACCAGAGCAACTATAGGCCTCCACATCTTCAAAGAGGTGAAGTTTGTGCAGGCGAAGGGGGTTTCCGATGGTGATGGCATGACCCATACCACTCTGGGGTTTGTCGGGTGCTACTACTACGATTTTACCTAGGCCATTTACAGCTTCTACCAGGGCACGTATGCCGGGCGCATGGATGCTGTCATCGTTGGTGATCAGGATAATAGGTTGATC
>JBJTJJ010000314.1:0-4208 GCA_046095445.1 Sediminibacterium sp. | reverse complement strand
ATTAAAAACCAGAGTACAAGAAAAGTACTCTCGCACTAAAACTCACTCCAACAGTTAGCGTTGGAGGCCTTAGGTCCAGGAAATTTGATTATTAATAAAATTCAGAGTGATACGCCCGTTTGGCGCACAAGGTTTGAGCCTGAGTGTGAGACCGAGTGTGAAAAGCCAGTGTGATACGCCTTTGGCGCACAAGGTTTGAGTGTGGAGTGTGGAGTGTGAGTGTGGAGGTGTAAATCACACCCACACTACACTCTCACTCTGACCCTTGTGCCCCAGGCGGGAGTTGAACCCGCACTCGCGTTGCGGCGAACAGGATTTTAAGTCCTGCGTGTCTACCAATTCCACCACCAGGGCAAAAAAAAATCCCGGCCGCTATAGCAAACGGGATTGGAGCGAAAGACCGGGCTCGAACCGGCCACCCCGACCTTGGCAAGGTCGTGCTCTACCAAATGAGCTACTTTCGCTTGTTGTATAAGAACTTGGGGAGGTCAAATTTAGATAAAAAGGTGCTTTCAAGCAAAATTTTCATTCACTATTTGTACTCCGGGGTGTACTGGGAACTCTTCTGTACTTCCACATCAGGTTTCCCCTTATAACGATAATTGTACAGTTTATAACAGCCCCCCAGCACAAAAGCCAGGATGCAAAAAACCTGCACGTAAAACAAAAAGCGCGATGAGGTTACCCAGTTAGCGCGGATATCTTTTTCTACTGTTTCGGTTGTTTCCTGTGACATATTTTTAATTTCGGTGCAAAAATAAGTGATACACAACAATTTTTTACTTCCTATTGCCGATTATTTCTGTAAAGGTTTTCAAGCCTCGTGCATAAAAATCCCAAATAAGAAGACCCCTGTGAACTCCCATTAATCTGTGCAGAGGTTTTTTGCCCTCTATATGCCGGTGTTTCCCGGCTATCCACCAGCCAATAACAGCAAAATGAGCCCTGGCTATTCCGATGAATTCCTGCCCCCTTCCCTGCAACAATGCCCTCCAGGCAGCTATTACATCCAGTAACCAACGAACAGGGATTACCCAGAGTCTTTCCGAAATTGGCAGATTTCTACTCAACATAATCAGGTTGTTCCTGAAATTCAACATTACTTTTCTTCCTCCCACCGGCAGGGTGCCCCCACCGACATGATAGACTTCTGAGGCACCGGCAGCCATTATCCGATATCCCAATAATTGCAGCCGCCAACATAAGTCAATCTCTTCCTGGTGGGCAAAAAAATTGGCATCAAACCCTTTCGCTCTTGCAAAGGCATCACTCCGTATGCACAAACAGGCACCGGATGCCCAGAATATTTCAACGTTATCATTGTATTGTCCGGTATCGGCTTCTATACAATCAAAAACTCTCCCTCTTGCAAAGGGATACCCTAAAATGTCTATCCATCCGCCGGCTGCACCGGCGTATTCAAATAAAGAGCGGTTGTGATAGGCACGTATCCTTGGCTGAGCTGCTCCAATCGTAGGATTAGACTCCATGCATGTAATGAGTGGTTGTAACCAACCGGGTTCTACTTGTACATCGGTGTTCAGTAAAACATAATAGGTTCCCTCAACCTCTTTCAAAGCCAGATTATACCCACCTGCATATCCTGCATTCTGCTCTAATTGAATAATCCGAACCTGCGGATGATGTTCGCGCATCCATACTATCGAGTCATCAGTAGAGGCATTATCTGCTACAATCACTTCCAGCGAAGGATAATCTGTAGCCAGTACCCCCTGCAAAAATTGCTGAAGCCAATGCTGACCATTGTAATTAAGCAATACGACTGCAACCTTCGGCTTTGTCAACATGTAGGAACCTTTTTATTGACTATCTGATAACCCCCAATTGATAAGATGACGAACTTCGGTGGGTACAGTATTCTTTCGTACCGGAGACGTCTTCCTTCCCAGACGAACGATAACAGTCTTGCGGGAAGGGATAACAATGATGTATTGTCCCAATATTCCCCTGGCATAAAAAATCTCCGGATTTTCCGGATCAATCCACCACTGAAATCCATAATAGTCACATGCCTTTCCGTCCTTGTCTTTGATACCACACGGGGTGATGGAAGATTGGAAATAATTGCTGTCAATTACTGAGACACCATTCCAGCGCCCACCCTGAAGCATCAGTTGTCCGAGACGGGCAAAATCTCTGGCGTTGGTATTAAAACAACAATAGGCCTTTACTTTCCCATCCGGTTTGTCAACACTCCACAAGGCGGGGTGTACAGCCCCCAATGGTTTCCATAGTTTTTCAGCAGCATATTCGCTCAGTGGCTTCCCCGTTGCATTCTCAAGGAGCAGTCCCAACAACTGCGTATCTCCGCTTTTATAATAATGAAGAGTTCCGGGGGTGTTTATCATTTTCACGCTCAACGCTGTCTTCTCCACATCGTTGCCATAATACAATTCAGCAGTTACGCTGAGGGGATCTATATACGATTCATACCAATCCGTTCCACTGCTCATAGTCAGGAGATGTCGTATAGTTACTTTGGCCTTCTCACCTTCCTTGAATGCTGGAATAAAATCACCCACCGGTTGGTCCACCGATTTTATTTTACCTTCCTGCAAAGCAGCTCCGATCAGCAAACTGGTGATACTCTTAGCAACAGAAAAAGATCCGGATAAAGAGCTATCACTGTATCCGTCCCGGTATTGCTCGAACCTGAGGGAGTCTCCTTTTACTTTGACTACTGCAACGGTCTGTAATGCATCCAGTAATTTTTGTGAACTATCGGGTAATTGTTGTCGATTGTAATCCGAACCCACTGCCCATGGCTGTGCTAGTTCAGTTGAGACGCTGCGGTTATCAAAAAACTTATAGTCATCAATATCAGATAAACTGCGCATCGTAACGATGTGACGAATTCCCGCAAAAAGATAATTCCTGCCACTAAGCACTGCAAACAAGGCAATGCCAGCGAATAGCACTACCAATAGCAAGAACAGACGTTTAATCCACTTCATACCATGAGATTTAATTAAAAAATATTGGTAGTAAAAGTAAATGATTAACTTCGTGGTACAAGCAGATAATTATGTCTTTTCTCGGTCGCAACCTTGATTTTCTCGATCATCCTTGTTTGGATTAATTTTTCGACCCCCTGCTTCACCTTTTTTCATTCTTAAATAATAAGTATGTCTACCTCATCCATATCGGATCGTACCCGTCAACTTATAGAATTAGAAGAGCGCTATGGTGCTCACAATTATCATCCGCTTCCTGTAGTACTCGAACGTGGCAATGGCGTTCATTTATGGGATGTAGATGGAAAACAGTACCTGGATTTTCTCAGTGGCTACTCTGCCGTAAACCAAGGTCACTGTCACCCAAAGATCATTGCCACCCTGCAAGAGCAGGCATCTCGTCTTACCCTTACTTCTCGGGCATTTCATAATAATTTGCTGGGAAAATATGAATCTTACATTACACAGCTTTTTGGATTTGATAAAGTATTGCCGATGAATACGGGTGTCGAAGGAGGAGAGACAGCTATCAAATTAGCTCGAAGATGGGCATACACTAAAAAAGGGGTGCCCGACAATCAGGCCGTCATTGTTTTTGTAGAAGGAAATTTTTGGGGTCGCACGCTGGCTGCGATTTCCTCCTCCAATGACCCCAGTAGTTATGCCGGTTTTGGGCCCTATATGCCGGGATTTGTCTCTGTTCCCTACAATGACCTCACGGCATTGGAAAAGGCACTGCAACAAAAGAATGTTGCCGGATTTATGTTCGAACCCATTCAGGGGGAGGCCGGTGTTGTAATTCCTTCGGAAGGCTACTTGCAAGGTGTTCGTACATTATGTGACAGATACCAGGTGCTGATGATTGCCGATGAAATTCAAACGGGATTGGGAAGAACGGGAAAGATGCTCGCCTGTGATCATGAAGGGGTTCGTCCGGATATATTGATCTTAGGAAAAGCTTTGAGTGGAGGAACCATACCGGTTTCGGCAGTGTTAGCAGATGATGCTATCATGTTGAATATTCGTCCCGGAGAGCATGGTTCTACTTATGGAGGCAATCCACTGGCCTGTGCAGATGCTATCCAATCGTTTGAGGTGTTGGTGGAAGAACAGATGATCCAAAATGCCCAGCAGCAGGGTGAATTGTTCCGGCAATTGCTTGGAGATATTCAATCCCCGCTGATTCAAACAATCAGGGGTAAGGGATTGCTGAATGCGATTGTAATTCAACAT
>JBJTJJ010000313.1:0-1537 GCA_046095445.1 Sediminibacterium sp. | reverse complement strand
CTTTTACTTATTCCTCCGATTGTTGGGTGCCATCAAAAAAATCACCCAATTCTCTTCTTTCTTTTTTGGTGGGCCGACCAATTTTGCTCAATCTTTTGCCTGTCTGAAAAGAGGCAGCAGCAAATTGAATGGCAGCCAATTCTTCCGGTGGTGTTTCATCCTGGTAATATTGAACGGCTTCACTGTATGCTTTCCTTTCCCCCAGCAAGCCCTTTACCCTGATCACCCATTTCCTCGCCTCGGTTTTTACTTCATATACATCATTCACTGCAACGATTCGGGATGCCTTCACGGCAACACCTCCCATTTTCACCCGACCCTTGTCAATTGCTTCACCTGCAATGCTCCGGGTTTTAAACAGCCGGATAGCCCATAGGTATTTATCAATCCGGAGCTTTTCTTTTTCCATGCCCACACTTAATTTTTCTCTGAGAAGTAAAGATGGAAATAAGGAATGGTTTCTATGCCCTTATAAAAATTGAATAGATCATATTTTTCATTGGGGCTATGCAGGTTGTCGCTGTCGAGACCAAATCCCATGAATACGATTTTCAGTCCGAGCTCTTTTTCAAACAAAGCACAAATGGGAATACTGCCACCACCTCTTACAGGGATGGGTTCTTTGCCAAAGGTTTGTGCGATGGCTTTGGCAGCAGACCTGTAGGCATGTGAATCAATAGGTGTGAGATAGGGTTCACCACCATGGTGTTCAGTTGCCTTTACAGTAACACCCTGCGGGGCGATGGATTGAAAATAGGCGATTAATTTATCAGTTATTTTTTGTGAAGTCTGATTAGGTACCAGGCGGCAGGATATTTTTGCGAATGCTTTGGAAGGCAATACAGTTTTAGATCCTTCGCCTGTATATCCACCCCAGATTCCATTTACTTCCAGGGTAGGCCGGATCCCGGTTCTTTCATGCGTGGAATAGCCCTTCTCTCCCCAAACTGCGGGGATGCCCAAATCTTTCTTATACTCATCTTCGTCAAAGGGTGCTGCTGCCATTTTGGTTCTTTCCTCTTTACTTGACTCCAACACATCATCATAAAATCCGGGAATGGTGATGCGGTTATTTTCATCATGACAGGAAGCAATCATTTTTGCCAAAATGGTAGCCGGGTTGGCAACAGCACCACCATAAACACCACTGTGCAGATCACGGTTGGGTCCGGTAACTTCTACTTCGATGTAACTGAGTCCGCGAACACCCACATCGATAGATGGCGTATCCATGCTGAGCATAGAGGTATCGCTTATCAGTATTACATCCGCTTGAAGAAGTGATTTATTGTTCTTAACAAAATCAGAGAGATGAGAGGAGCCGACTTCTTCCTCGCCTTCTATCAAAAATTTTATGTTCACCGGAAGGGTTCCGGTGGCTGTCATGATTTCCAGGGCTTTCACGTGCATATAAAATTGCCCTTTGTCATCACAGGCGCCGCGTGCAAATATTTTACCATCGCGGATGGTGGGCTCAAATGGCGGGGTGGTCCACAAGTCAAGTGGATCTGCCGGTTGCACATCATAATGTCCATAT
>JBJTJJ010000312.1:0-1563 GCA_046095445.1 Sediminibacterium sp. | reverse complement strand
GCAGGCATGGACACGTGAACAAATCGAACATCAGGGAAAAGTATATCCATCTTTTAATTTGAAAACCGATCCGGTAAAACCTTACCAGCAAAATGGTGGTCCCTTGCTGTATTTTGGAGGCACTTCGCCGGGCTCCAGAGATCTTTGTGCCCGCTACTGTGATGTTTTTCTGATGTGGCCAGAAACAGAAGAACAGATTTATACAACACTGCAAGACATGAGTCAGCGTGCTGCTGCTTATAGAAGACAAATAGATTTTGGCTTGCGTATACATATCATTGTAAGAGAAACAGAAGCTGCTGCAAGGGAGCATGCTGCAGATATTATGAGTCGTTTTGATGCTGATAAACTCAACCTGAAAAACCGGGCGCAGGATGCACATTCTGAAGGTGTTCGCCGACAAGATGCGTTGCGTGATGAAAGAGCGGATGCGGATGACTTTGTAGAGCCCTATTTATGGATGGGCATCGGACGTGCACGCAGTGGCTGCGGCGGGGCATTGGTGGGAACACCGGAACAGATTTTATCCAAGCTGCAACGTTACATGGATATGGGGATCCGTTCTTTCATTTTATCAGGGTACCCATTGAAGGAAGAGGCTGGTTATGTGGCAAAATATATATTGCCACAACTTCCATTGGCACAATTGAATGTGTTGCAGTGAAGAAAGCCAACAACAGAACCTATTACCCCACTCACAACAGCTCCTCTGCGATAATTCAATTCTATGCTACAATTATTGGGGCCTATCGATTGGTTGGTATTCAGCGCACTTACCCTCCTGCTAGTAGCCGCCGGCATGTGGGCAGGAAGGAAGAAAAAAAATGCAGAGGAATACTTTATGGCGGGACGATCACTTCGCTGGTGGTCGGTGGCTGGTTCTATTTATGGTGCTAATGTGAGTCTTTCTCAAATCATTGGCATGTTGGGTATTGGCTATTCCATCGGATTTGCGCAGAGTCACTATGAGATACTCGCCATTCCGGCTATTCTTTTGCTCTGTTATGTGTTCATTCCTGTTTATCGACAGAGAGGGGTGTTTACTTTGTCTGCCTATCTCGCTCATCGATATGGAACATCAGCCCGGCTTATCTATAGTATATTAATCATTGGAATTATCCTGATACTATTGGTGGGCGGACTTTACATTGGCAGCCGACAATTGGGGTTACTTTTTAATACAGCACAGTTCCACTTTAGTTATCTGCAAGGCATTGTATTAATTGCCATCATTTCTTGTTGCCTCATTGTGTGGGGTGGAATGTCCTCTCTTGTCATTACTGAGAATATTATTTCATTGCTCATGGTCAGTTCACTAATCCTGGTTGGCTGGTTTACACTTAGCAGAGAAGAGATTGGCGGTCTATCAGGGTTACTTCAATTGGATAGAGGGTTGACAGGTCAAAACAAAATGACATTGTATTTGCCTTCCCATCACCCCGATCTGCCATGGACCGGTGTTTTCAGTGGTTTGCTGGTATTGCAGGGTTTCTTCTGGACGACCAATCAATTCGAAGTGCAACGGGTTCTCTCCGCGCGCACCAATCGGGATGCACAATTGGG
>JBJTJJ010000311.1:0-3952 GCA_046095445.1 Sediminibacterium sp. | reverse complement strand
GTTATTGGTAACGATGTAACCATCTTGAGTGATGATAACCCCACTACCACTGGCTCTTTGTTCAGGAATCACACGCGGACCCCCTCCAAAAAAATCTCCGAACATATCTCCGAATTCATCGAAGAAGGGATTGCGTTGCCGTCTCTGTTCCTGCGCGGTCGCTTGTCTTGCTTTGGTGCGGGTTTTAATGTGCACCACTGCAGGTGTCGCTGTCGTTGCGGAGGGAGTAAAATCAACTCCCGATCCGTTAGTAGCGGAGTTATTAAAAAAGCCGGCATAATTCACCGGAAGTTGGTTCGTTGCTTGCGAACCGGAAGAGATTTCTGGTTGCACCAATTTCCCATAGCCCCAAATACTGGTAATGGTGGTGCCTGCACTGATGGCAACAATGGCCAATACATTTTTCCAATTCAGACTCATAGTTAACAGCTTTTAATCGATTCCAGCAAAATACATGCCTTTCCGGATACAAAGAAATGAAATAGGAAGAAATGTCAGTTACCCAAATTCCTATTTAACAAACATTTACGAGCTAATTCGTAGATTGTGAATGAACGGTAAAAAGTATCCGTATAATCACCTAACAGATAACCCGTTTAATCACTGTCAAATTCACCCGTAAATTCACCGCTGGGGAAGTAGGGTTAAAAACTGAAGGGTATCCACTCCATCCGCATAATCGAAAAGGGTAGGACGCTGAGCATTTCCCGCCGTCAGGCCACCCAAACCAACAATACACTGTATATTCTCGTCTTTTTGTAAGGAGAGAAGGGGGGAATTACCGGGTTCAAAATACTGATAATGAATCTGGCTCACCGGCGAGAAGGGGGAGGCATGTTCAGTTAACACCACCGAGTCATTGGTCATATAAAACTGATTGCGCATGATGAGCAAAGTCATGTGGTAGTCGAAATTATGCTTATAAGCAGGAAGGTCCATCACAAAATCATAGGTCTTGAGGGCTTCCAGGAGGGGTTTAAAATCATATCCAACAGGAACATAAACCTGTGTGACATTGCGACAGCCCAGGCCGAAATAACTTTGTATATCTGCTGTCAGTGCTTCTAATTCCAGCCGACTTTCCCCGCCGGTTAGTATGGCAACTGAAGTCCGGTTGCGTCGAATAATATGGGGATATTTACCAAAATACTGATCGAAGTAACGGCCGGTTTGGTTACTGCCGGTAGCGATATAGGCATCGCATCCCTGCAATCTTTCAGCAACGGTAATGAAATCGGTAGTTCGGGCCTCAATTCGCTTGAGTTGCTGCAGTAGGTGCAGGATGAGCCGCTGGTCTTTAGAGGATGGCTTGATCACAGCCCGGTGTCCGCTGATAAAAACACAAAGCAGATCAAAGAATCCCACCAGGGGTATATTCCCCGCCATCACGATTCCTACCCGCTGTGGATAAGGGTTTTTTTCCGGCAGGGCATAGGCGGAAGTCCATTTTTCGAGTAATTCCGGAGCCAACATTTCCTCCACAATAGCATGGATGGCAGCGTCAACGAAACGGGGTATGAACCAGGTATTTTCCCGACCTGCTCTTTCCCGCACTGCCATCCATTCCGGATCATTTCCGGCCATGTAGCGACCTAATTCTGACAATATTTGAATTCGTTCTTGTAAAATCATTGTTCCACCGTATTTTTGAGGGAGAGAAATTTCGATTCACCCATTAACAAATCAGAACCTTATGGCGATCAAAATTACAGATGAATGTATTAACTGCGGTGCCTGCGAGCCCGAATGTCCAAATAATGCCATCTATGAAGGTGGTGTTGAGTGGTCTATTTCCGATGGAACTTCTGTGAAAGGAAGTTTTACATTGATGGATGGAAGCGTAGTGGAAAGTGATCAGCGTTTTGCGCCGATCAGCACGGACACTTATTATATCACTCCCAACAAATGCACCGAGTGCCAAGGGTTCCACGAAGAACCTCAATGCGCCTCTGTTTGTCCGGTGGACTGCTGTGTGCCCGATGAGCAATACAGAGAAACCGTGGAAGAGTTGCTGGGGAAAAAAGAAAAGATGCACATTTAATGATGACAACTGCCTGAACAAGGTGGTCATCCGTTTATCCCGGTGATTTTTTCGCCTCAAACCGAAGATCTCACCGGGATTTTTTTATCAATTTCCATGAAGAAAAATATTGCCCTCGTTACGGGTGGTCTTAGCAGTGAAGCCCAGATCAGCTACAAAAGTGCTGAAACGGTACAGGCCAATCTGAACCGCGGTCTATACAATGTTTATTACATCGATATTCATGCCAGTGGCTGGTGGTATGTTACATCCGACGGGAATCGCATTGCAGTTAACCGCGAGAATTTTACTATTAATGACCACGGAACAGAAGTGAAGTTCGATCTTGCATTGATGTGTCTGCATGGTACCCCGGGAGAAGATGGGAAGTTGCAGGGATATTTTGACTTACTGGGTATCCCTTATACCAGTTGTGATGCAGCAACCTCTGCCCTCACTTTCAATAAAAGATTCACAGTAGCAGTTGTTGCCTTCGCCGGAATTCATGTAGCACGCTCCCTGCATTTATTTGCACACACTGCTGTTTCCCCTGAACAGATTTTACACCAACTGTCCCTGCCGGTATTTGTGAAACCCAATAATGGCGGGAGTAGTTTGGGAATGAGTAAGGTAACGCATGCTGCAGACCTCGGTCCGGCTCTTATCAAAGCATACAAAGAAGATGATCAGATATTGATCGAAGAAGCTATTGAGGGCCGTGAATTTACCGTAGGTGTATTCCGCCGCTCAGGCGCAATCACTGTATTGCCCATCACAGAGATCATTACCCATAATGAGTTCTTCGATTTTGAAGCTAAATACCAGGGTAGAAGCAAGGAAATTACGCCCGCAGAAATTACACCACCCATGCAGCAGCAATTGGAAGCTGCCGCCAGAAAAGTGTATGAAGTATTGAATTGCCGTGGTGTGGTTCGCATAGATTTCATTTACAGTAGTAAATACCAACAGCCCTATATGCTGGAAGTAAATACTGTTCCGGGTCAAAGCGCTGCAAGTGTGATACCCCAACAGGTAAGAGCCCTGGGTTGGAACCTTTCTGAATTTTATGGGGAACTGATAGAAGATGCCCTTCGCCGTTGAAGCTAATCTTCATGGTGTAAAGAATTACCTTTAATATTGCCTGTAATAGCAAGTATTATGAAAAAATGGATCGAGCAAATCACCCGCAAACCACTATGGGTTAACATGGTGTTTGCCTTTTTGCTCGTTATTACCCTGGTCTTTTTATTCTTTGGTTCACTTGCCTGGCTAACAGGTTTCGGTAAGTCGCAGAAAGTAC
Source organism: Sediminibacterium sp. (assembly GCA_046095445.1). GTDB lineage: Bacteria > Bacteroidota > Bacteroidia > Chitinophagales > Chitinophagaceae > Sediminibacterium. The sequence goes on along the minus strand of JBJTJJ010000311.1, from coordinate 632 downwards.
CTTCTGTAACCGGACAAAATGTGCAGGCAGCAATCAAAATGTTAGAAGCCAGCGGACTGGAAGTGGTGATTCAAGATTCTGTTTTTATTGATACGCTGGCGAAACAGGCCGTCGTTCGTCAGATTCCCGATGCTGAGTCTATTGTTAAAACGGGCAGAACCATTTATCTGACGATTAACAGAACCATCCCACCGCAGGTGGAAATGCCCAATCTTGCCGGCTTCTCCTTGAAGAGCGCAGAAATGTTCCTGCTAAGTTTGGGATTGAAAATGGGAAGTATTTCCTATCGTCCTGATATTGCCCGTAATGCTGTGCTGGAACAATTGCTCGGTGACAGGCCCATCGCACCGGGAACAAAAATTCCAACAGGAACTGTCATCAACTTTGTATTGGGAAGTGGAGAGGGTAGTGGTGAACTGGAAGTACCTCAATTAGTAGGTCTCACCTTCGAAGCGGCCAAACTCATGTTACAGGGTATGAACATCAACATCGGTGCAGTGGTAGCACTCAATCCCATTACTGATTCTGCTTCTTCCTTCATTGTGAAACAATCACCTGCAGCCCTGTCTGATTCACTCGACATGAGTGGATTCCGGCTGCCCAATAAAATGAAAGCAGGACAGCTCATGGAT
>JBJTJJ010000310.1:0-3252 GCA_046095445.1 Sediminibacterium sp. | reverse complement strand
ACCTTGGATTAGATGTGCATGATCTGGGCACAAGAACTGAGCCCATTCGGGAAGGCATGCTGTTTACGGTAGAACCGGGTATTTATATTGAGGAAGAAAATATGGGCATTCGAATTGAAAACAATGTATGGATTACCCGGAATGGAAATATTGATTTAATGAAGGATATACCCATCACTACAGAAGAAATTGAAAGATACATGCGCCATAAAAAATAAAGTTCTCCAAAACAATGAAACAAATACCAAACCTCTTTACTCTTCTAAATCTGTTGCTGGGTTGTCAGGCATTGGTGTTTATTTTACAGCCGGGCTTGACGGTCAGTTCTAATGAGTATGGTGAGAACCTGGTTCAATTACCTGAGAGAATTTCCTGGGCTTCCTTGTGCATCATGGCTGCTGCTATAGTAGATTTTTTAGATGGTTGGGTTGCCCGTTGGTTAAAAGCCAGTTCCCAATTAGGCGCTCAACTTGATTCGCTCTCCGACGTGGTCAGTTTTGGAGTGGCCCCCGCCATGATCGTCTATCAGTTTCTCCGATATGCTTATGCTGCCCAACCGGATGGTTTAGATGTGCCTGAATACTTGTTGTTACCTGCGTTTCTGCTGCCCCTGGCAGGTGCCTATAGGTTAGCGAGATTCAATGTAGAACCTCCCAATCAGGACCATTTTTCCGGCATGCCTATACCTGCCACCGGTATATTAATAGCCACATTCCCACTCGTTTATTGGAATTCCGGCTCGGCATGGCAAATCGAACTACTGCGTAATACCTGGTTCTGGTATGGCATCATCCTCCTTTGCTCTTATCTGATGGTAAGTCGCCTTCAACTGCTGGCTTTTAAGTTCTCCTTAAAGGGGGACAATAAAAAATCCCTGCTTATCATTGGCTTATTATTATTGATTTCCGGTGCAGGGTTTATGTTGATAGGGTGGATGGGCATCAGCATTGGGTGGGTAGCGTATCTGGTTGTATCTTTGCTCAACAAAAAACAAGCAACATGACCTACCAGGTACAGATCAAAGTAATGCCCCTGAAAGATTTATTAGATCCAGAGGGAAAAGCTGTGATGAATGGATTGCATCAATTGGGTATTCACAATATCCAGGATGTTCGGGTAGGAAAACATATCACGCTCTCAGTCGAGGCAGCGAACGAGTCGGATGCACTTACGCTGGCAAAACAGGCAGCACAGCAGCTACTGGCCAATCCGGTCATGGAATTTTTTGAGGCTTCCCTCAATGACTGATCTTCCTGATAAAAGCAAATCTGTTGTTATACCTCGTACCTACTCCACTTGGCAATCTCAAAGATATTACCCTCAGGGCTATTGAGGTATTGAAGGAAGTTGATTTGATTCTCTGCGAAGATACACGCACCTCTAAAAAGTTATTGGATCATTACCAGATTCATCAACCACTGAGTGCCTATCACCAGCACAACGAACATAAAGTAACAGCTCATCTTGTTGAGCAGATACTTGCCGGCAAAAAAATAGCTTTGATTACTGATGCCGGAACACCGGGAATTTCTGACCCTGGATTTTTATTGGTCAGGTCCTGTATACAACATGGAATTACCGTCTCTTGTCTTCCGGGACCTACGGCCTTTGTGCCCGCACTGGTGAATAGCGGATTGCCAGCTCATCATTTCTGTTTTGAAGGCTTTTTGCCACTGAAAAAAGGTCGACAAACCACTTTCAAAAGACTGGCAACGGAAGAACGTACGATGATTTTTTATGAGAGTCCCGTAAGACTGGTCAAAACACTAAGGGATATGATGCAGTACCTGGGAGAGAACCGGCAGGCAAGTGTCAGCAGAGAATTGACTAAAATGTTTGAAGAGACGCGGAGGGGGAATTTACAGGAATTGTACCAGCAGTTTTCTCAGCATCCTCCTAAAGGGGAAATCGTGCTGGTAGTTGCCGGAAATGACACAAAAAATCGATCGACCGACGCTGAAGATGATTCACCGGAAGATTGATGCTTCTGACTTTGTATTTCGTATTTTAGATAAAATTTTCTTTTCAATTATTGTTTATGATGTATAAAAAATTGGGATGGTTATTCCTTTGCGCTCTGAGCACTTTATTCGTTAAGGCCCAGCCGGATCGTTGGCAACAACGCATACGTTACAACATGAAAGTAGATATGGATGTAACAAACAATCGGATGAAGGGAATTTCGAAAATTGAATATTTCAATCAATCACCCGATACCCTTTACCGGCTTTTTTTTCATACTTACTGGAATGCTTTTCAGCCGGGTAGCAGTATGGATGTTCGCAGCAGGGAACTGGGTAAAAATAAACTATTTGAAAGTGGTAGGGGTTCCGACGGACTCGATTGGGATGAACGCGTGAAAGACCGCATCAGTAAGTTAACACCTTCTGAAATTGGGTATCAGCGCATCAGTCAACTGACCATCAGTGGTGTTCCACAAAAATTAAAAGATCACGAGACTGTACTGGAAGTGATTTTGACCAAACCGATACTTCCCAAGACTAAAATCAACATAGATCTTCAGTTTGAGGCACAGGTCCCCTTGCAAATCCGAAGAAGCGGTCGTGATAACAAGGAAGGTATACGCTATAGTATGAGCCAATGGTACCCTAAAATGGTTGAATATGATTACCAGGGCTGGAATGCCAATCCATACATAGCCAGAGAGTTTTATGGTGTATGGGGTGATTACGATGTCCAAATCAGCATCGATAAAAACTATCTGGTAGCAGCAGGTGGTGATTTGTTGAATCCACAGGAAACAGGATTTGGTTATCCAGGTGGAGAGGCAGCTAAGGCACCGACAGGAGATAAAATAACATGGAAATGGCAGGCCTACAACGTGCATGATTTTATGTGGGCTGCAGATCCTACCTATAAGTTAATCACCCGCAACCTGAGTAACGGTCCATTGATTCGGGTTGTTTATAAGCAGGTAGATTCGCTGGAAGCCAACTGGCAGCGCCTGGCAGACAGCATGGTTTCTGCTTATCCGATCATTGCCCGCACCTTTGGCGCATATCCTTATAAAACGTACACCTTTATCCAGGGGGGAGATGGGGGAATGGAATACCCTATGGCGACACTCATCAAGTCTGCCAGTATAGGAACTGCCATTCATGAATGGATGCATAGCTGGTTCCAGATGATGATGGGTACTAACGAGTCTTTGTATCCCTGGATGGATGAAGGGTTTACAGATTATGCCACCAACCGGGTAATGGCAGAGATGAGGCGACAGACCAGTTTCTA
>JBJTJJ010000309.1:0-3387 GCA_046095445.1 Sediminibacterium sp. | reverse complement strand
TTTTGGGAGAGGCCGGGCATACCAATGTACAGGGGGAGGATGTAAAGAAACTGGATATATTCGCTAATCAACAGTTGGTCGGAGTTTTAAAGCATGGCATTAGTTGTGCGGGTATTGGCAGTGAAGAGATTGAGGGTGTTGAAATTTTCAATGATGAGGTGAGTAATAACAGCAAGTATGTATGTCTGTTCGATCCTTTAGATGGGTCTAGTAACATTGATGTGAATGTTTCCATTGGAACTACTTTCAGTGTGTATCGGCGGTTGAGTGCGGTGGGCCAACCTTGTGTCGAAGATGATTTTTTACAACCCGGTAATAAACTGGTAGCAGCGGGCTACGTAATTTATGGCAGCAGTACCATGTTTGTATATGCGACCCGTCGGGGTGTAAATGGGTTTACCCTCGATCCTTCTATTGGCGAGTTTTGTCTGAGTCATCCGGATATTCAAAGTCCTTCTGTTGGAACGATTTATTCTGTTAATCATGGTAATTTCTTTCGATTTCCGAAGGGTGTGCAACAATACATTACTGCCTGTCAGAAAAGAGCGGTCATGGATGGCGGTCCCTATTCACAGCGATACATTGGTAGTTTGGTTGCCGATGTACATCGGAACTTGATTAAAGGGGGTATTTTCATGTATCCAAGCTTGACCGATCAGGCGACGGGGAAGCTTCGCTTGTTATATGAGTGCAATCCCATGGCATTTATTATTGAGCGGGCCGGAGGTGTTGCTACTGATGGCAGTTCACGCATTTTAGATATTGTTCCCACGACCTTACACCAAAGGAGTCCTTTCTATGGCGGCAGTCGCGACATGATGGAAGAGTTGTCGGGGTATTTGATTAATTCAGATATATAGTAGACAAGTGTTGGTGATAGATAGATTTGTAAAAAAATGCCGGTCTTATAAATAAGATTAGTTGTACAAGAACCACCTAAAAAAATATCTTATTCATCATGGATACGAATAAAAAATGGCCGTCTCTAACTTTTGAGACGGCCATTTTTTATTGTTATCAATTGAGGCAAGACCTATCCACCTGCATAAAGGTCCCAATTCAACTCTGCTTGTGGGCGAGGGAATTGGCGGAAGATTGTTCCTTTGTCAAATGATGTTGGAATGGTATTCAGTCTATCATATCTGCGGGCATCAATCCAGCGATGTCCCCAGGGTTCAGCCCAAAGAGAGTATCTGCGCTGGTAGAGGACCTCATCTATCAATGCAGTCTGGGTAGTAGCACCTGTATAGTTTCCGATATTGGCTGCAGTTCGAATGATGTTGATAGCTGCTACAGCATCAGTAGTTTGATTCAGCTGAGCGTGAGCTTCTGCTTTAATCAGAATCAACTCTTCATTTTTAATGAAAGGAATAGCTGCAGTATTAGTGGCCCATCTTTTATCTTGATGCGTACCTATGAGTGGTGTAGCATCGGTAGTCACTGTAACAGGAACTGAACGTTGGTGGAATTTGCTGCTAACACGAGAATCTCCGGGTGTTGCATCAGCAAGAACAGATGGATGAACCACGATTATCGTATTGATGTTGGCATCTAATACATAAAAAAGTGGATTGAAAGAATCCGGAGGGGCGCCATAGGTATGTGCCGGACCCGCACTTAGTGGACCGGTCAGGTTCATGAAAGATTGAGAAAGTGCGTTGAGGGCACCTTGCCAGTCTTTGCGATAAACAGCAACTCTGGCAGCGATGGCTCTGTTCACTCTTTTCAGTCCATCAATGGTGTTGTATCCGGCAAATCCAGCGGTCAATGTGAAGGGGAATACAGTGCCTGCGTTATTAAGGTCGGCCAATCCGGCATTCAACAATGAATCGATGAAGCCAAGAGCGGCAGTGTAAGATCTGAATCCACCAGGTTTCAACGGATTCTTCACATCTGTGCGAATACCGTTATCATATTGCCAGTTGGCAGGTATAATAAATTGGTAGGCCTGGAGGGTTTTGGCGAATCCGGATATCGCATTTTTCTCAGCTGCGCTGAGGAAGGAACTGTTTTGTGCTGATTCAATCAGTACATTTCCTTGTTTGATTGTTTGGTAGGGTGTCGCATAGGATCCACCGCCGGTAGCGCCGAATCCGAAGAATGCCGCATCGGGTAAACGACCTGCTTGTCCTAACCAGTCTGTTTGAAAGCGAGGATCGGAAGCATTCAGGTACCAAATTTCTCTTCCGAAAGTGTTCCATGCCTGGGAGATATTGGTAACGTATCCTCTGTGTCTAGATTCAAGTCCGGTAACAAGGAATTGAATTTGGCTGCGGGAGGCGTTATTCAAAACACTTGCTTCGCTGGGGTTATTAGGGTCTTCCAGCTTTTTTACCTCGAAGGGGTTACAGGAGAAAAGCGAAATGGTAACTCCCATTAAAATTAGTATAGGTATCTTTTTCATATTGGTATGATTTAGAAGTCGATTTGTAAGTGAAAAAATAACCTTCTGGCAGTTGGGTAGGGTGCCACATCCACATTGTTAGCCAGAGCCTGAGCACCGAAGGTGGACGTTTCCGGATCGTAACCTAAGTATTTAGTTGATAAAAATACATTGTTTCCAGATAGGCCTACTCTGGCACGCTGAATGAAGCTGCCTGCTTTTCCTAACATAGCTTTTGGCACATTGTAATAAAGTCCTAATTCGCGTATTTTCAAGAAAGTAGCATCTTGTACCCAGCGACCTGCATTATTGAAGGGTGCGGGTGGTCGCTGACGACCGTTGGGAATTCCATCCTTGTCGTCATCATCAAACCAACCCTTGGTGGTACCACCGCCGTCGGTCAGGAAAGAAGTCAGGTTGATGTTATCGCCACCTTTTCTGTATTCCATCAGCATATTGAATTCAAAGTTCTTCAGGAAAGTGATGTTGTTCGACCAGGAGGATGTCCAATCAGGTTGTGCATTTCCCCAAACAGTAAAATCTGGAGATACAAAAGGCGTTCCTACGATGGTGGTAGGTGCAACGCCCTGGCGGATCAGGAAGGTTCCCAAAGCTGTACCGAATGCGCCGGTAGTGTAAGAAGGGATACCGAGTCTGGTAATCAGCACATCATTTTTCCACCACAATAAGCGGGAGGTCCATTTGATTTTTTCTTTCTGGATGATGGTACCGGCCAGGCTCAATTCAATACCCTTGTTCCTCATTTCTGCTTCGTTGCTGATGGTGCTTACAACTCCGGTGGCAGGAGAGAGGTTCAGGGGTTGCAGGTTGTCTTTGGTAGTTTTGATGTAATAAGTTGCCTCGAGTGAAAGGCGGTTGTTGAAGAAGCCGGCGTCAACTCCGAATTCAAGTTCAACTGCTCTTTCAGGAACGACGTTCAGATTGCCGATGCTGGTCGCAACGGTTGATCCCAGTAATCCGCCGATGTTAACACCCCCTAATGA
>JBJTJJ010000308.1:0-2642 GCA_046095445.1 Sediminibacterium sp. | reverse complement strand
ATCAGGAGGATGGGCAGCAAGGAGCCGTAAGCCGCGTAAAAATTGAAAACGAAGATTGGACGGAAAGCCTCTTTGCCTACTGCCGCCGGCATCAGATTCAAAGCATTTTGGTAGAGGGTGGTAGGAACACGCTGTTACATTTTTTACAGCAGGGATGTTGGGATGAAATCAGACGTATTACAAATTTAAAAAAGGGCGGTATTGCCGGTATTGCGGCTCCGGATATAACCAAGTATCCCTCTGCTTCGGAAACTTATCTTATGGATAGTGACCGCGTTGAAATAATCTATCGAAGTCCAATTAAGCCCTAAAGCAGATCACTGCTGCTCGGCATCAAATCCCTTGACTTTTTTCCTGTCTACCTGTAACCAGTTATCTGCCGGATAGATACAGTTTTGATCAATCGTATGAATGGCATAAGCGAAACGGGAACGACCGCTGGTGTTGGGCAAACTATAATGGGGGAGAAGCCCATCCAATACGATGCAGGTACCCTTTTTTACTTCAAGGGGTATCATCCCCTCTAATTGGTAAGGTTCATCATCCAATACTTCCATCATTGTTCCGCCCCCTTCTTTTCTGCGAAAACGACTTCTTAATGTAGTTCGGTGTCCACCGGGTTTCGCCCACAAACAGCCATTATCCTGTGTTGCGTCCTCCAGTGCAAACCAGAATCCAATGCAGGATCCTGGCTCAGTATACAGAAAAGTTGAATCCTGGTGCACATCTACTTCCCCGCCAATGCGGGCATGTTTACAAATCAACATGCTCTGGATCAAAACATGATGGGTGAGATTCAAATCTGCTGCCAGCTCCCGTAATTTCACGGATCTTGAAAACCGTAAAAACACCGGGTCCAGATCGTGTAAAGCATGGCCTACTTTATTGAGGGCATGAAAAACGTCACGATTCAAGTTCCCCTCCTTGTCAAAAGCATCTTTTTCAAAGAAAAAAGCAATTTTATCTCCCGAATTCAAGAAATAATCATCTGTCGTTTTGCTCTGGTTACGCGTTTGAAAAATACTCCGATGACCTTCCATATCATACCCTAGGGATAACTGCTTGGTTCTAGCTATCAGTTCATCACAGGCAGTTGCTTCTGCCATATCCTCCAAAACGAGAAAACCATCTTTTCTAAATTGTTGCAGGCGGGCAGTCATCGTGTATGCATTGATCTACCTGCAAATTACGCTTTTCCCGTTAGGCCATAGATAAGTGTACCCACCCATTCTTTAATCAGATCTTCCCAGGCATCTATGTATGAAATTTCCGGGTAGATGGAGTTTTTGAAATCCGGTGCCTGTGGATAGACTTTAAAATCACAAGGGTAGGGGATGAATTGAATGCCGGCTTTTGTAAAAACTTTTTTTGCCCTGGGCATGTGCAGAGCTGATGTGATCAACAGAAACGGTCCTTTAAGTTGTAAACTATCTATCAAGTGGCGGGTAAACGTTGCATTCTCGAAAGTATTTCTGGACAAAGTTTCTGCCAGCAGAGCAGAATCGGGAATGCCTTGAAGCAGCAATTGATCACGTATGAAAACTGACTCTGTTTTTTCTTTTCTCCAGAAATTTCCTGAGCCACCTGAAATAATCAGGCGCTTTATTTTTTTGCTGTGAAGTAGATTGGCGGACTGAATAAACCGGTCGGAAGATTTTCCGAAATATCCATTCCCTATCGAATCAAAACCTACGATGCCGGTAAGTAAAATAGCAGTTTCCGGAAGTTGCGTTGCGTTAGTGCTCAATGGTTTTTCTTCATAAGATAACATGGCATTTCTATATAGCCAGGGATTAGTGAAAACCAACAATAATATCAGGCACGCCCATAAAAAATGTTTTCTCTTCTTAGGGAAAATCAATGCGGCTAATAATAAGATAAGTATCCAGCAGAAAGGAGTGATAAAAAAGTACAACAGTTCGGATAGAACAAAAAACATGGGGTAGGTTTAGAGGAAGCGGGCACTTACCTTTTTTTCATGGGCGCCTTCCGAATAATCATAGAAACCTTCTCCGGACTTAATACCCAATTTTCCAGCTTTTACCATGTTCACCAATAGTGGACAAGGAGCGTATTTGGGTTGACCGAAACCGTTGTGCAAAACTTCGAGAATGCTGAGGCAAACATCGAGACCTATAAAATCAGCCAAATGCAGTGGCCCCATAGGATGCGCCATACCCAGCTTCATGATGTTGTCGATAGATTCAACCCCGGCTACACCTTCATATAAGCTATAGATGGCTTCGTTGATCATGGGCATCAGAATTCGGTTGGCAATGAAACCGGGATAATCATTTACTACGCAGGGAACTTTTTCTATGCGACTGGTTAAATCGAGGATCTGATCAGTAACGGAAGCATGTGTCTGATAGGCATTGATCACTTCTACCAACTTCATTACAGGCACCGGATTCATGAAATGCATGCCAATCACTTTTTCCGGCCGATTCGTCACTGCTGCGAGGGCAGTAATAGAGATGGAAGAAGTATTGGTGGCAAGTATACAATGTTGCGGTGCAGCGGCATCTATCTCGCGAAAAATAGTTTCTTTTACGGACTGCTTTTCAGTTGCAGCCTCAATAACGAGGTCACAATTCTTCACCGAGTCGCTTAAGTGAGTCGATAATTTAAGGCTCTGCAGG
>JBJTJJ010000307.1:0-1096 GCA_046095445.1 Sediminibacterium sp. | reverse complement strand
CTGTAAACGCATAGAGGGCGTCTATGGTAATATCAGTTGATATACCCGGTGCCAATTCAATTTGCATCTCAATGTCTGCAGCATTGAGATCAGTTACTTTTTTTATTTTTATTTTACCCTGATCATTCGCTTTGGTTATGCTTTCCATCAGCTGATGGGTGGTCACACCATAAGGTACGTCGCGAATGACCAGTGTTTTTTTGTCTAATTCCTCAATTCTGGCACGAACCCTTACTTTTCCTCCTCTTTTACCATCCTGGTAACCGGTCACATCAATCAAGCCTGCCGTCTGGAAATCGGGGTACAATTCGACTTTTCTTCCCCTCAGACACTTAATAGATGCCTCAATTAATTCACAAAAATTATGGGGGAGAATTTTAGTTGAGAGCCCTACAGCAATTCCATCAGCTCCTTGTGCCAATAGCAAAGGAAATTTCATGGGAAGTGTAATAGGTTCTTGTTTCCTTCCGTCATAGCTCAATTGCCAGCGGGTAGTAGCGGGATTAAAAGCTACTTCTAGTGCGAACTTAGATAGACGTGCTTCGATATACCTTGGTGCAGCGGCCTGATCGCCGGTTCTTACATCCCCCCAGTTTCCCTGCGTCTCTATGAGCAGGTCCTTCTGGCCAAGATTCACAAGCGCATCACCAATGCTGGCATCCCCATGTGGATGATACTGCATACTTTGACCAATGATATTCGCTACTTTATTGAATCGGCCATCATCCATTTCTTTCATGGCATGCAGGATCCTCCTCTGCACCGGCTTCAAACCATCTTCAATCGCCGGTATGGCCCTTTCTAAAATCACATACGATGCGTAGTCCAGGAACCAGTTTTTGTACTGACCCTGAACACCTGTTTCAACATCGAAAACCTGCATATCACTCTTTCCCTTTGCCATAAACTTACTTGCTACTTGCCTGATCTTTTTCCAAATAAAATGTATCTACCGGCCCTTCCAGCATAGAATTTAACTCGAGCATGATAAAATCAGTTTCTGCAATGACTTCATGCCAAATCCAGGGATATATTGCTACTTCGACGGGTGATTCTAATTCGATTGATCCCTGTTCTTTTGATCGAATATCCATCC
>JBJTJJ010000306.1:0-4336 GCA_046095445.1 Sediminibacterium sp. | reverse complement strand
GTACTAAACCTCTGAAAATGTCCGAAAAACCACATAGTGAAGACCGGGAGTCGATGGGGGAGCTGCTGAAGCAATACCGCCAATTATTACAGGGTAAGCAGCATTTTTTATTAGAAGAAGATGATTTTGAACGAGTTATCAATTATTTTGATGACGGTGATCAGCTTCCCTCCGCCATGGAAGCCGCAGAACTCGGATTACAGCAATTTCCTTATTCCGCCCAGCTAATGATCAAGAAAGCTGACCTGTTACTGGCGACCAGGAAATACCGGGAGGCACTAGAGGTACTGGAAATGGCAACCCTTTACGACCCAACTGATATAAATCTGTATATCCTTAAAACAGACGCCTATTTAGCCCTCGACCAACCGGAAAGAGCAGTAGAGCTGCTGGAACAGGCGCTCGACATGTTCACCGGGGAAGAGCGGCTGGATTTGTTATTCGAACTTGCTGATGTATACGATGACTATGAAGAGTTTGATAAAGTATTTGATTGTTTGTTATTGATCCTGGGGGAAGATCCCCTCAATGAAGAAGCATTGTATAAAATTTGTTTCTGGACAGATTTCACCGGCAGAAACGAGGAGAGCATCACCCTACACCAACGGATACTTGACGATCATCCTTTTAGCGAACTGGCCTGGTTCAATCTCGCTGCCGCCTATCAGGGATTGAAACTCTATGAAAAAGCAATCGATGCCTACCAATATGCAGTAGCTATTGATGAAAAGTTTGATTATGCCTACCGCAATATGGGCGATGCATACTTGCGTCTGCGTAAATACAAGGAGGCTATTGAGGTGTTGGAAAAGGTATTGGAATTGAATCGCCCGGAGGAATTGATTTACGAAGCCATCGGTCATTGTTACCATAAGATGGGACAATATGCCCAGGCAAGGTTCAATTATAAAAAGGCAGTACACCTCAATTCATCAGACTGCAAACTACATTACAAAGTAGCAGTAACCTATATGTTGGAAGAGCAATGGCAAACAGCATTGAAACATCTTGAAAATGCTATGCGGATAACGCGACATGTGCCTGAATTCAATCTGGCAATGGGGGAATGTTATCTCAACCTTCGGAATTATAAGGAGGCAATTCAACACTTCGGGGAAGTGATTCATCAAAAGCCCCGCTACTTACCCGGATGGGAAGCATTGTTGAAATGCCTGCTGGTGGCAGGAAGAGACCAGGAAATGATGGAAAGAAGTCTACAGGCATTGCAGGTGACAGATGGAAAACCATTGTTCCTGTATTATTATAGCACTGCTTTATTCAACCTAGGCCGCAGTAAAGAAGCCCTGGTTCAACTTGAGCTGGCATTGGAGAATGCGCCACGCCATCTGAAAAAATTCATTGACCTCAACCCCTCTATTTTAAGAAACTTACAGGTGGTCGATCTGATAGCCCGTTATAAAAAGGCACCCCGCCGCAAGAAGAAAGAATGATGGAGAGGGCGCATCAAGGTTGCCGGCTTTATAGTATTTTTGCGCCTGAAATAGCTAATACATGAATTATCATTTGACAAAAATCCCCCAAAGAACACAGCGACCAAGAGTGGATGGCATAACGATGGTGATGGACAAAGGACTTAGTATCCGGGAGGCAGAAGATTTTTTAAGCGTAGGTAATCCGCACACAGATTTGGTAAAACTGGGTTTTGGAACTTCCTTCGTGACACCCGGATTGAGCGATAAAATAAAATTGTATCAGGGTGCTCAAATGCCTGTTTATTTTGGTGGCACCCTTTTCGAAGCATTTTTGGTAAGAAATCAATTCGATGATTACATAGCTGTATGTAAAGATTTCGGTATTACACATGTAGAAGTGAGTGATGGATCGATCAGCATTCCTCATGCCGAAAAATGCGGCTACATAGAAAAATTGACCAAACATTTCACTGTACTGAGTGAAGTAGGCAGTAAGGACGCAGCTCATATCATCCCTCCCTACAAATGGATTGAATTGATGCGGGCAGAACTTGAGGCTGGTTCCAGCTATGTCATTGCAGAAGCGCGTGAAGCTGGTAATGTCGGAATTTACAGAGGCTCCGGTGAAGTGCGCGAAGGGCTGGTTCAGGAAATCCTGACACAGATACCAGCTGAAAAGATCATCTGGGAGGCGCCACAAAAAGCTCAGCAGCTATACTTCCTAGAACTGATTGGATGTAACGTAAATCTTGGGAACATTGCTCCCCACGAAATCATACCCCTGGAAGCGATGCGCATAGGACTCAGAGGGGATACTTTTCATCTTTATCTGGAGGAAAAATAAGCCATGCGTCGTTACGGCCTCATAGGATTTCCACTGACCCACTCATTTTCCAAACAATTCTTTACAGAAAAGTTTGAAAGAGAAAACATAGCAGATTGTGTCTATGAAAACTTTCCACTGGAAAATATTGCCGATTTACCCGCTCTACTCGCAGCAAATCCAGATATAGCAGGATTGAATGTGACTATTCCACATAAAAAAGATGTCATTCCTTTTCTGACTGATGTTGCCCCTGCAGTCAAAAAGACAGGAGCCTGTAACTGCATCCGAATCGATGGTAAAAAACGAATCGGTTACAACACAGACGTAATAGGATTCCATCTTTCCCTATTACCTCATTTGCGTGTAGAACATCAACAGGCATTGATATTGGGAACCGGAGGTGCTTCTGCTGCAGTTGAATTCGTTTTACAACAAATTGCTACCCCTTATCTCGTTGTATCACGCAATCCGGGCGAAAATATAATTGGATATGATCAACTGACTGAAGACATCATGTCAAACTATACTTTGATTGTCAATACAACTCCCCTGGGTACTTTTCCGAATGTTGATACCTATCCCCCCATCCCATATCAGTATGTGACTGACCAACATTTTTTATATGATATGGTGTACAATCCTGCCGAAACAATATTCCTGCAAAAAGGAAAAGAGAAAGGAGCCACCATTCTCAATGGTATGGATATGCTGATCGGACAAGCCAATGCCAGTTGGGATATCTGGAAATCGTAAGAAGAGTTGGATCTTTCTATTTTTTCTCTACCTGCTTCAGAAAAGCTACCATGGCTTGCACAGCTTTTTTTCTGTGACTGAATTTGTTTTTTTCTTCCATGGTCATCTCAGCAAAGCTTTGGCTACTTCCATCCGGAATAAACAACGGATCATATCCAAATCCATCTTTCCCCGCCGGTAACTCTGCAATTGTTCCTGAACAAACACCGGAAAAAAGATGATGTTCTCCGTTGAGTCGAAGGGAGATGACAGTGACAAACCTTGCTTTTCGGTTGCTCTGCCCGCTCATCAACTCCTGTAATTTGACCATGTTTTCTTCAGCGGTTGCTTTTTCACCCGCAAAACGTGCACTCTTCACACCCGGAGCACCCCCTAAAGCTTCCACTTCCAATCCCGTATCTTCCCCAAAACAATTTTTCCCGGTCAACTGATTAATAACCGACGATTTTTCAGCTGCGTTCTCTGCAATGGTATCATGGGGTTCGGGAATATCAATCTCAATGCCGGCATCAGCCAGTGTAATGATTTGAAACTGCTCACCCAATATGCTATGGATTTCTGCTGCCTTATGGCGATTGTTACTGGCGAATATAAGGGTGGAAGCAAAGTTCATATCAAGGTTTGATGAATGAGCCCAACATTTTCCTCAAGGCTGACCATAATTTTGCCTTTTCTGATTTGGAAATTTCCGTCTCTCCCAGCATTTCATGTAATGATGCGGACTGCAGGAGTTCACACTGATCGTATGGTTGGATCTGATATTGCGGAATTGAGAAAGGAAGCTCAATGTCTGCAGTAGTCACCTGAAAAAGCAAAAGATACGTTGGTCCTAATTGTTGCTTGATTTCTGAAAATATAGCTGGTGTTCTGTACCAATTCACAATGGCTACATCCGCCATTGTTAAATTGCATGCCTTTAAAATATTGCTGAGTAGGGTAAACTCCTCTTCCGGTAAAAATGCCACATCAGAACTGTTCACCAGGATAGTGACTTTTTGATGGTGGTCACCCAAAGATTTTATCACAACAGGTTCCCGCTTTTTGGGTGCAGTAACAGATTGCCTTGTGTCACCAGTTAACACCAGGTCATTTTTATACCAATCGGCCAGGATAAAAGCGGGTAAGCGAGGGGAGGTATCCATGTTAAAAAATAACAGTCGTTAGTTTTATTTTTTTTTGTTTCTTTGCAGCAAATGTAAGGCTATGACGGATGCGGAAACCATACAAATTATTCGTGTTGATAAAACTGCCTTAGGCGATCTGGATTTCAAAAACTTGCCTTTTGGGAAAGTTTTCACCGATCATCTGCTCGAGGCAGATTATG
>JBJTJJ010000305.1:0-3325 GCA_046095445.1 Sediminibacterium sp. | reverse complement strand
CTCCAAAGGGCTGAACTGTTTCGATGGCTTCTTGAACATTGCCCGGATGTAATCCACCGGCAAGAAAAATCGGTTTTGAAATATTTTCTCTGATCTGCCGGCTCAGTTGCCAATTGTGTGTTCTGCCGGTTCCACCCAATTCTTTAATGGCCAGATTAGGATTGCCACTGTCCAGTAATATGGCATCTACCCATTCACTGACGGCAATAGCTTCCTCAACCGAATGTTCGTTGATCACATGAATTACCTGCACGAGTTTTATATGGGGAAGCGCTTCTCTTATTGTCTGGTAAGAACCTTCAGTCAATTCATCTACCAGTTGGATAGTAGTGGTATGAACTCTTTGGTGATGTGAAATAATCTCTTCCCCCCTGGTTTCACTGGTGAGTAAAAAAGTTGAGATGGGGGGAGGAACGATTTGTGCGATGGAATAGATATCTTCATCAGAGATGACACCGGGTCCGCTGGGCATTTGGCCAACCAATCCGATAGCTGCTGCACCATAAGCTATAGCAAGGGCGGCTTCTTCCCGGGAACTGATGCAACAAATTTTTACGCGTGGGGGCATACCAAGTAGTCTCTTGAATTGTACATAAAGATACTTTTCAAAAAGTATGAATCTGCAAGAATAAAAATTATTTAGAAGGTATTGTGTATATCAGCGTTTAACACCAGAAACTAGTGTCTATGGGAATGGGTCTTTAAAAATTTTTTTGTTTTGAAAGGAAATTATTTCATCGTCGTTGAGCAAACACTTTTCCAGATTAGATAATATGTTTTCTTTGTTCATGTGTTGGCCAATAAAAACAAGTTCATTTAACCGATCACCCCATTGTTTGCTCCATTTGCTTTCTATATAGGGTTGATTGGCGACAAATGAAGGATAGGTAAGTCTTTCTTTCATAGGCATGCTGCACCACCAGAATCCAGCTTTTTCCATCCTGGAAGAACCCCCTGCCTGAGAAAAACTTAGGGCATCATCCGGTCTTGAAGCCAGCCAGAATAAGCCCTTTGCCCTGATTATTTCTGCGGGATAGTCATCGTTGAGGTATTTCCAGAAACGCTCCGGATGAAAAGGTTTTTGACTGCGAAAAACGAAAGAACCAATACCATACTCCTCCGTTTCCGGAGTATGAGACTCCGCTTCTAATTCTTTTTGCCAGCCGGCTGAATTTTGTGCTTCTTCGAAATTAAAAAGTCCGGTATGTAAAATTTCCCGGGGTACTACTTTTCCAAATGAAGAGGAAATAATTTTAGCTCCGGGATTGAGTTTATGAATTGCCGCTTTTAGCAATTCAGTTGTTTTTGTATCAACGAGGTCTGTTTTGTTTAAGATGATAACATTTGCAAATTCAATTTGATCCGTGAGCAGATTTACAATTGTTCTGTAATCTCCTTCCATATTACTAAGGTTTCTGTCTTTTAGCAGCTCATTGGTACCGAAGTCATTGAAAAAATTAAAGCAGTCAATTACAGTGACCATTGTATCGATATAGCTGAATTGCGACAGGTCTATTCCGTTTTCTTCGTCGATGAAAGAGAAAGTTTGTGCTACGGGTACAGGTTCGCTGATGCCCGTGCTTTCAATAATCAGGTAATCGAATCTTTTTTCTTTGGCCAGCTTTTCTACTTCCTGCATTAGGTCTTCCCTCAGAGTACAACAGATGCAGCCATTGCTCAGTTCAACAAGTTTCTCTTCTGTTCTTGAAAGAATGTTTTCATTTTCTATGAGCTGGGCGTCAATATTTACCTCGCTCATGTCGTTGACAATTACAGCTACTTTCATATTTTCCTTGTTGTGGAGGATATGATTCAGGAGCGTTGTTTTTCCTGCTCCAAGAAAACCACTTAAAACTGTTACGGGAAGTTTACTACCTGTTTTCATGATTAATTAGTGATATAGGTTTTGTATAATTCAATGCCTTGATAATTGATTGCTCTTAGATGGAGTGTGTCTTTTTGCAGAATTACACTCATGAATCCGTGGTCTGAAGCTGCGAATTTTGTTTGCGGTTCTTCTCTGGTCACCGGTCTTTTCTCACTACCGGCGCCACTGACAAAATAGTGGGTATATCCTGTGGGCTTTTGGTGTTGAAGATCGTGTTCATGTCCGGCAAAATAGGCATGAACTTTTTGTTCTTCAAATATGGATTGTAGCGATTGTCTGACATCTTGAAGTAGACCTTTTCTTACGCCGGTAGTAAAAAGCGGATGATGACCAATTACTATTTTCCAATCAGCAGATGAATTTTGTAAGGTGGTTTTTAGCCAATTTATTTGTGCTAACGTATCTTGTTTACCAAGGTCGCTGTGTGAATTTCTATTGAGCGTTCTATCAAAAGGGTTGGTATCAATGACAACAAAAAGTGCTTTGCTGGTAGAGTTGGGTATGGTTCTTTCAAAGCTATAAAAGCGCTCTGCGGTTCGCCATCTTCTGCTTATTTTACTATAGTCAAGTTGTGCCTGGATGCTACCCCGGTAGTCATGATTTCCGAAACAAGTGTACCAGGGAATATTTAGGCTATAGCTGGAATAAATATCTTCAAATGACTTGTTCCATTGAGGATCAAATGTGCTAATTACTCCATCCGGATAGAAATTATCGCCTGTGCTGATTATGAATGCTGACGAGGAGTTTTTCGCTTCAATTCCCATTTGATCGGCTACATCCTTTTGATGATACTCGCCATTTCTACCCCAATCACCAACCACCAAAAACCGAAGCGCATTTTCTTTTTTCCAATAACTACTACCGTTGGCTTCCGATGAGTTTGCTATGGGTTGATGTCTGCATGCAGGAAGAAAGAAACATCCTGTAGCTATGAGTAAGATAATATATCGGAGCGTATTATTTTTCATCTTTACATTTTTTACAAGACCGGATGCTTACCAGATGACCCATTATTATCAGAAAGGAGAAAACGATGCCGGCTTCATGAAGCCATTCATATTCTTCATGAAAAAGCGAGCAAAATAAAAACCCTAAAAAAGAGCAGAGTAAGAAGAAGCTTAATTGGGGGGTTTGTTTTTTTTCTATGGACTTGTAAATGGCCATAAAGGAGAGTATAATGAAAACATATTTTAACCCCGGACTTTCATTCATTCCCAACCCAATTGAAGCCAGTATGGGAACTCCCAGGCAATGCACTATGCAGACAGATGAGGCTGCAATACCTATTATGTCTGCTTTTTTAATTTTTGAATAGCTATTTTTCATTGGAAGTGTTTGTTGACAGGACCAACTTTAGTCATTCAGTTCTTTGAGATATTGTTGATATCGTACAGAATCAACAGAAACTTTATTCCAACTTTCGCTAGCCATGAG
>JBJTJJ010000304.1:0-2927 GCA_046095445.1 Sediminibacterium sp. | reverse complement strand
CCCCATATCGTATTGAATATGAGTGAATTTAGTCATATCAGCCCGGAAGGCCCCTCGCTGCGAATAAACCTCCAGCAACAGTTCTATGAGGCGGGGGCTTCATTTGTAATTTGCTGCTTACAGGAGCCGGTAGAAACATTGTTGGAGGATGCAGAAGTATTGGATCAACTGAATGTTACTCCTACAGAATCGGAGGCCTGGGATATTGTTCAAATGGAGGAAATTGAGCGGGAATTATTGGATGATGATCATCCCGAAACGCATGTATAAATTCTGCCGGGTACCTCAGTGAAAAAAGACCATTATACGACACTCGGCATTAGTATTTATGCAAGTCCGGAGGAGGTTCGTCGGGCATTTCGCCGTCTGGCACATCGTTATCACCCGGATAAATCAGGAACCGATGTTTCCCAAAATGAGCAATTCAGCGAAATTCTAGTCGCCTATCAAATTCTGTCAGATTCGTCCAGCCGAAAGCAATACAACCGGCAGTTTTACGGAGATTTATTCAAAGATGAAAGGCCTGATGCCGAAGAATTGTTGTCGAAAACCACCCTTTTTCATGATCAGGTAGTACAAACTGACCCATTTCGCTATGATGAAGAGGCCCTTTTTTTTCATTTCTATCAACTAAATCAAATAGCTATTGAACTGAGAGATTCCGGTGAGTTAAATTCATACCACTGTAGTCAGGTAACTGATTGGTTGCTGCCCGGCTTAGAGCGGCTTCCTGCAAAAAAGGTAAGAGATGCCGGAAGCAGACTGGCCATTTTAGCGGGCGATAATCCAATCCAGCAGCGAAAAATCAAGCAACTGGTCCGCTGGCTTCCGCTGTGGGGGAACCGGCAGCTACCGATAGCCGTAGCCCTCATCGTAACCATAATACTGGTCATAATCCTGTTTTTTTGGCTTCCAGCCTGAAGTAAGCAGAACATTTTGCGTATTTTAAACCGAGAAATCTAGCTTCCTTCGTGTAGATTTGTAACCCTTTCTTTCACCATGATTTCCCCGCAAACCATACAACAGATTTCCAGCCGTACCGATATCATCGATGTGGTAGGTGAATTTGTGAAGTTGAAGAAACGGGGCACCAATTACATGGGGTTATGCCCGTTTCACAATGAGAAGACACCTTCCTTCACAGTTTCCCCTGGCAAGGAAATTTATAAGTGTTTTGGATGTGGTAAAAGTGGTAATGCCATTGGTTTTCTCATGGAGCACGAAAAACTGGGCTATCCGGAAGCACTCCGCTGGTTAGCAAACAGGTACAACATCACCATCGAAGAAACAGCGGTTAGTCCGGAACAACAACAACGTCAACTTACATCAGACAGTCTATATACCATTAATCAATTCGCACAGCAATTCTACACCCGACAATTGCGTGACTCTGAGGATGGGAAGCACATTGCAATGGCTTATCTCGAAGAACGTGGGTTCCGTTCTCATATCATTGATAAATTCTTAATTGGCTTCCATCCCGATCAACGGGATATTCTTTCAAAAGAGTTGCTGCAAAATCAATTCAATCCTGAATTACTGGTAAAGACCGGACTCGTTGTTCAACGGGGAGATACGCTTGTTGACAACTACCGGGGGCGCATCATTTTTCCTATCCATGGCATTACCGGAAAAATTATTGGCTTTGGCGCACGTATTATGGGCAAGCAGCAACCGGGCAGTCCAAAATACATCAACACACCGGAGAATGAAATTTATAACAAGAGCAAGATTCTGTATGGACTTTATTTCGCGAAAACTGCCATCGATAAAGCAGATGAATGTTTACTGGTAGAAGGATATACTGATGTCATCAGTTTGCATCAGGCGGGTATCGAAAATGTAGTTGCCAGTGGTGGTACATCACTTACAGTAGATCAATTGAGGTTGATTCGAAAATATACTAAACACCTCACCATAGTTTATGATGGAGATACAGCAGGCATCAAGGCAGCTTTGCGCGGACTTGATCTCGCATTGGAGGAGGGTTTGCAGGTTCAGTTGGTATTGATTCCGGATGGTGAAGATCCGGATAGTTATGTAACCAAGAACGGAACAAATGCATTAAAGACCTTAATTGAAGCCAAGAAAAAAGATTTCATTCTCTTCCAGTTAGATGTAATGCTGCAAGAAGCAGGTAATGACCTGAACCGCAAAAGTGCGGCAGTCAATCAGGTAGCTGAGACAATCAGTAAACTGAACAAGTTGGAGGACTTTACCCGGCAGCAAGATTATATCAGACAATGTGCTTCTTTACTGAAAATCGATGAAGCAGGACTAACTTCTCTGGTCAACAAGTACAAGCGGGAGAGAGTTACCAGGGAAGAAAGAAAAACCGCAGTCAACGACCAGGGTGATTGGGTGGAAAGTGGTCAACAGCCTCCAACGGTCATACCGGATGAAGGTGCTTTAGATTTATTAGGACAAGATGAATTACCCGAAAAAAATTTAATTCGGGTTCTACTGTTATTCGGGTTACAGGAATGGGAGAATGGTACAACAGTAGCGAAATTCATAACGCAGGAGATCAGTGAATTTCAATTAGACATTCCGCTGATGAATCAATTTTTTCTCGAATATCAGCGTTGGTATGATCAGGGATGGGAACCCGGACTACAAAACTTTTTGAACCACGAGAACGAAGAAATCAGAAAGAATACGCTCGAGATTTGTGCATTTCCTTATGAGCTTAGTCAGCGCTGGAACGAATACCTTGATTCTCGCAACAGTGTGCTTAGAGACAATAGTCGGCAGGATGTATTGCACAGTGTGCATTACTTCAAGCTTAGGAAAATCAAAAAGATGATGGAGGAAAATCAGCGTGATATAGAAAATGCCACTCCGGATACTATAAAGCAATTCCTCGAAATACATCGCCACTTGAAACAGTTGGAAATAGAACTTACTAAAACAATGGGTGCTGTAAT
>JBJTJJ010000303.1:0-1265 GCA_046095445.1 Sediminibacterium sp. | reverse complement strand
ACCGGTAAGGGTAGAGCGATAATGAATGAATTCACCGGTCAATGCCAGGGGAAGGAAAAAGGCAATGGGAAAAATAAATCCCGCACCCGTAATAGTGATGTCCCGGTGAGAACTGCGAAGCGAGGGCACATCGGTCAATTGCAATTTCCGGGCAATCATGATATACAACAAAATCATGCCGGCATACAGGAAGCCAAAATAAATCAGGTATATCCATTGACTGTTATTCATATACTACTGAAATATTATTGAAAGAAGAATTCACCAGGGTAAAAATGAGCATTTTCTTTGAAAAATGAATTGCTTTTAATTGCGGGAGACTATGTAATTGAAAGATTGGTGTAACATACATCACATTAAGATATACTGTTAACTATCAGATGCTCCGATATGACCAAAAGATCGAAAGGTTCGCATCAGTCCATCTTTGGTGGTCAAAGGTAGTGGCTTCCCGATGGCAGACTTTATTTTTTGGTTGCTTACAACATAGGACTCTGTCAGCTTTTGCAGACGCTCAGAATTGAGCGGAAGTTTCAGCCAATCACCCAACCTAACGAATGCTCGAATGAAATTCGTTGGTAGCTGAAGTAATTTCGGTTGGCTGCCAAGCGATTCAGCCATATACCCAATCAGGTCATTGGTTGACAATGCCTCATCATCCGCCATGTTGTAAACCCCGGAAGGAATATCTTCACGCCGAATCAATTCGTGGATCACAAAACACAGGTTGTCAATGCTGCAAAAGGAGCGTCGGTTGTTAAAAGCGGCCAAAGGCCAGGGTAAGTTTTTACTAACCACCTTATACAAAAGATTTAAGTTTCCCTTGTTACCGGGACCGTGTATCATACAGGGACGAATGATGTAAACTCGCTTACCAGGCGGAATAGTTTGTGCAAGTATGTATTGTTCAGCCAGCAGTTTACTCTTTCCGTAATGCGTCTGTGGATTGGGTTTCACCTCCTCGGTTAAAACACCCTCGACCACATCAGCAACTGCTTTGACTGAACTGAGTGTAATGAACACCCTTGCAGTTGAAAGAAGAAAAGCATCGAATATTTTTTTAGTCAGTTCAGTATTCACTTGATAATACTCATCGGGTTGGGCAACATTTTTTATATCGTGTGCTTTACCGGCCAGGTGGATAACAATGTCATTCTGCACAACTATTTCCCTTGCTCTGTTATAATGATTGAACTGAAAGTTCGATGATAAGTAAGATTGCAGATTGGTTCCCACAAAACCGCTGCTACCTGTTAAAAATATGC
>JBJTJJ010000302.1:0-10685 GCA_046095445.1 Sediminibacterium sp. | reverse complement strand
ATTGCCTTGTTGTTGCTTCTGATAACAGGTAACAGATGATTAATCTCATTGGCAAGATAAGTCCAGTCATGATTTTTTATGGCTAGTATACTTGCTACAACGTCGAGTTCATCTACTCCATCTACCATAGCCAAAACAGATTCAGCAATCTTTGCCTCAACAGCAGAATAACCAAAAGGGAATCCTATAACGGTGGCAACTTTTACCTTACTCCCCGCCACCTTCTCGTGCGCAATTTGCACAAATGGAGGAGGAACACAAACTGCAGCAAACTGAAAATTCACTGCTTCTTCACACAACTGATGAATCTCACTTACTACAACAGTTGGTTTGAGAAGAGTATGGTCTATTAAATGGTTCAGTTGCATGACAATTCATTGAATGCATACCCTTTATGATTCCCGACCGTGGCAGGCCTTGAATTTTTTGCCACTACCACAGGGGCAAGGATCATTGCGACCAATTTTAGGAGCCGCAACCACCGGTTGTTGCTTGGCCGCTGATGGATCGAAGTATTCATTTTCAGTCGGAGTACCGTTCACATCCATTTTACTGGTACTCATGCGGCTCATATCAGTTTTTTCCTGACGCCCTTCTTTTAATTCATCACCTTCATTCAAAGGAATATAGGAATGACAGAGGAATTGAACAATCTCTCTGTTTACTTCCGCATCCATTCTTCTGAACAATTCGAAGGCCTCCATTTTATAAATAACGAGGGGGTCTTTTTGCTCATACGTTGCTGTCTGTACACTTTGCTTTAAGTCATCCATAGAACGCAGGTGCTCTTTCCAGGCATCATCGATGATAGCCAAAGCAGCGGTGCGCTCTAAAGCATTGACCATTTCCTGTCCCTTGCTATCAATGGTTGACTGCAATGGAGAGAGAACCTGGATTACCTTTCTGCCATCTGTAAAAGGAACCACCACATTTTCAATGTGCCGACCCTGTTGTTGGCGGATATTGCTGAAAACAGGGATAGATTGCTTCCGCATCTCTCTTTTTTTCCGCTCATAAGAAGCAATAGATGCACGATAAAGTATTTCAGATAGTTCTGCGTGTGACTTTTTATCCATTTCCTCTTCTGAAAAAGGAACATCAATTCCAAAATTCACGATCACAGCAAGACGGAACCCTTCAAAATCATTCATGTCTTTATAAGCAGCTACCTGCTCCTCTGCAACAGAATAGTAGGCGTTGTCTAAATCCAATGCGAGACGCTCACCGAAAAGAGCATGGTTACGCTTGGTATAAATAACTGTTCGCTGTTTGTTCATCACATCATCATATTCCAGGAGCCGTTTCCGAATGCCAAAGTTGTTTTCTTCAACTTTTTTCTGCGCTCTTTCGATTGACTTGGTAATCATTCTTTCCTGAATCACTTCACCTTCCTTGTACCCCGCAAAATCCATCACTTTGGCAATTCGCTCACTGCCAAACATGCGCATCAAATCATCTTCCAGAGAGACAAAGAAAAGGGAAGAACCCGGATCCCCCTGGCGACCCGCACGACCCCTTAACTGACGATCTACACGACGAGATTCATGTCGTTCTGTACCTAAAATAGCCAAGCCCCCTGCTTCTTTTACTCCGGGACCCAGTTTAATGTCCGTACCCCGACCTGCCATATTGGTAGCTATAGTAACCGCACCGGCAAAACCTGCTTCCACAACAATCTGTGCTTCCCGCGCATGCTGTTTGGCGTTAAGTACGTTATGAGGAATTTTATTCTGCGTCAGCATCCGACTCAGCAACTCACTCACTTCCACTGAGGTAGTTCCGACAAGAACAGGACGTTGGGCATTGCGCAATCGAATGATCTCTTCAATTACTGCCTTATATTTTTCACGCTTAGTTTTGAAGAGCAAATCATCCTGATCCTGGCGAATAGCCGGAACGTTGGTTGGAATACTAACCACATCTAGTTTATAGATGTCCCAAAACTCTGCTGCTTCCGTTTCAGCAGTACCTGTCATGCCCGCCAACTTGTGGTACATCCGGAAATAATTCTGCAGTGTGATGGTTGCATATGTCTGCGTAGCTGCTTCAATCTTTACGTTCTCCTTAGCTTCAATGGCTTGATGCAATCCATCAGAATATCTTCTACCATCGAGGATACGACCGGTTTGTTCATCAACAATTTTTACGGCTCCATCCATCACCACATATTCCACATCCTTATCAAAAAGTGTATATGCTTTTAATAGCTGGTGTACTGTATGAATGCGATCAGCTTTCACAGAATACTCATTAATGATCACTTCCTTGCGGTGTAATTTATCATCTGCTGATGATGATGCATCACCTTCAACTGAAGCCAGTGAAAGACTGATATCCGGCAATACGAAGAAGTTGGGATCTTCTCCGGATTTAGTGATCAACTGAATACCTTTATCTGTTAGTTCTACTGAATTGTTTTTTTCCTCGATATAGAAATAGAGTTCAGCATCTGCTTTGGGCATTTCTTTTGACTGATCAGCCAGGTAGTAATTTTCTGTCTTCTGCAGGATAACCCGTATCCCCGGTTCACTCAAAAATTTAATCAGCGCATTGTTCTTAGGTAGACCTCTGTGTGCCCTGAAAAGTGCGAGTCCGCCATCTTTTGGATCATCATTACCTTCAGCAATTTTCTTCCTGGCTTCATTGAGGAATTGATTGGCAGCGCGCTTCTGAGCCTCCACCAATTTTTCAATTCTGGGTTTGAGCTCAAAAAATTGTTGCTCACCGGTCACATGTCCGACCGGACCAGAGATGATCAAAGGAGTACGTGCATCATCGATCAAAACGCTATCCACTTCATCCACCATGGCAAAGTGGTGTTTTCTTTGCACCATCTCGCCGGGAGTATGCACCATATTATCCCTCAAGTAATCGAAACCGAATTCATTGTTGGTACCATACGTGATATCTGCCAGGTATGCATTGCGGCGTGCCTCACTATTGGGCTCATGTTTGTCAATACAATCAACCTTTAACCCCAGCCACTCAAACAAAGGACCGTTCCATTCACTATCACGTTTAGAGAGGTAGTCGTTGACCGTCACAATATGAACACCTTCACCCGCCAGTGCATTAAGATAAGCGGGCAAAGTCGATACCAGTGTTTTACCTTCACCCGTTGCCATTTCAGCAATCTTTCCCTGGTGTAAAACAGAGCCACCTATGAGCTGCACATCGTAATGCACCATATTCCAGGTGATCTTACCACCACCCGCCGTCCAGCTATTAGTAAAAACTGACTCATTTCCCTGAATCGTGATGTAAGGTTTTTTAACACTCAACTCTCTGTCTAAATCGGTAGCC
This sequence comes from Sediminibacterium sp., assembly GCA_046095445.1. GTDB lineage: Bacteria > Bacteroidota > Bacteroidia > Chitinophagales > Chitinophagaceae > Sediminibacterium. The sequence continues at coordinate 7,382 of JBJTJJ010000302.1, read as the reverse complement.
GTGCTTTTCAATGTTTCATTGTGCGTAAACCGACTTGCCGCCTCTTTCACAACAGCGAAAGCTTCGGGTTGAATGATGGCCAGAATTTCCTCAATTTTTTTATCCCGCTCTTTTTTGAGTTTGTCTATGTTTTTATAGATTTCATCACGCCCATGAATTTCTTCCACCGGCAACTGCTCTGCTGCAAGCTTTTGTTCTTGAATAGTTTGGTCAATAGATGATAGGTGTGCCTGAATTCTTTCTCTGAACTCAATTGTCTTGTGACGCAATTCATCATTACTTAAATTGGAAAGTCCTGAAAAAACAGCGAGTGTTTGCTGCACCACCGGCATGATTTTCTGAACATCTTTCTCACTTTTACTGCCACCGAATAATTTTGAAATAAATTTGAGCATAATTAGACCACGTTGATCGTTTCAAATACAGCCAAAAAAGATGCTGAATATGCCTTTCCGCCAATTTGGCATCTTTTCCGGAGCCGTCAAAGGTAAAGAATTTGGCACCATACCGGGGTATTTGAATTCAATCCTTTGAGCCCCATTAAAATGTTAATAATCAGATGATACCAAAAACATTCATTTTCATCCTTACCAGCCTCTTATTTTGGACAAAAGTAGATGGGCAAAACCTGAATTGGGATTCCCTCAACAAAAGACGGTTGGAGATCAACCGGCAGCACCTCTATATTCTCGGCGCCTGGGGGGCAGCCAACATAATTCAGGGCAGTATTTCGGCCAGTAATTCCTCCGGAAGTACCCGTTATTTTCATCAGATGAATGCTTATTGGAACAGTGTAAATGTTGCAATTGCTGGTTTGGGACTGCTCGGATTAAAATATCAGATGAAACAAAGTTTTGGACCTGCACAAATGATACAGGAACAACGCGTGCTGGAGAAGTTGTTGTTGCTGAATACCGGACTTGATGTTGCATATATATCAACTGGTTTATACATGCGAGAGAGGGGACTAAGACTGAACGATGACCGAAACAAAGGATTCGGCAATAGCCTGATTTTTCAGGGTAGTTTTCTTCTTGTTCTAGATTTGGTTCAATATTTTGCTCACCAAAAAAATGGGAAAGCCCTCCAGGATCAGGTCAATAAATTGCAATGGAATGTGGGGGCAAATGGTGCCGGACTAACCTATCGATTCTAATTCCTGTGCTACTGACAGTGATTTTTACACAGTTCAATTGATTTTCTCTCCGTTTTGGTTAATTTTGCACCCCGAATGCAGCTGCAATTCCACCTTTGCGCTCTTCATTCATTAATTACCAATTATATATAAATATAATTATTTTATATGCCAGGTCAACTGAAAGAGGTACGGAACAGAATTAAGAGTGTACAGAGTACGCAGCAGATTACCAAAGCCATGAAAATGGTGAGTGCAGCCAAACTACGCCGTGCCCAGGATGCCATTACGCAAATGAGGCCATACGCTGGTAAGTTGCAGGAAATGTTGACCAACATAGTGAGCAATATGGATGGAAGTGTTGCCATTAAATTAGCAGAAGAGAGAGCAGTGGAAAAAGTTTTGTTGATTGTGATTACGAGTGATCGCGGACTTTGTGGTGGTTATAATTCAAACATCATCAAACTGGCGAAAGCAACAGTTGCAGAGAAATATCCTACCCAGCAAAAGAAGGGAAATGTTACCGTTTGGAGCATTGGTAAAAAAGGATGGGAAGCAATGAACAGAGCAGGATTCCCTACAGATGCCCGCTTTCGGGATTTGTACTTACAACTTAGCTTTGCTCAAGTGCAGGAAGCAGCCCAAGCAGCTATAACTGCATTCGAGAACAAGACATTTGATGCTGTAGAAATTGTTTACAGTGAATTTAAAAATGCAGCTACTCAAAAATTTGTAGCCGAGCCATTTTTACCTATCCGGAAAGTGGCCAGAAAATCAGGAGAGAAAAAATCTGATTTCATTTTTGAGCCTGCCAAAGAACAATTGATTGCTGAATTGATGCCAAAAATACTCAATACACAGTTGTACAAGGCAGTACTGGACGGAAACGCCAGTGAACATGGTGCGCGCATGACCGCAATGGATAAGGCCAGCGATAATGCCAATGAACTGCTGAAATCACTCAAAATAAGCTATAACCGTGCAAGACAGGCAGCGATTACCACTGAATTGACTGAAATTGTAAGTGGCGCAGCTGCATTACAGGGTTCCTGATAAAATTTTAATACCGAACGGTTATATTTACGAATTGCCATGGAGTTAAGTCAGATCATACCGCACATTGAAGTGCTCATCTTCGCCAGTGAAAAGCCACTGACATCAGCCGATGTGCTGGAATTGATCAACAATGCATTTGGCTTCATGGAGGAGCGTGCAACCAAAGAACAGGTAGATGCTGCGCTGGAAGGAATCAGAGAAAAATACAGCGCTGAATTTTATCCTTTTGAAGTGAAACAAAGCGGTGGGGGCTGGCAATTCCTCACCAAATCAATTTATCACCCCACTGTAGCTCAACTCAATGGTGATAAATACCAAAAACGCTTGTCCAATGCTGCACTGGAAACACTGTCTATTATTGCGTATAAACAGCCTATCACCAAAGGTGAAATTGAAGCTATCCGGGGTGTAAACTGCGATTACAGCATCCAAAAATTATTGGAAAAAGAACTGATCATAATCAGTGGTCGGGACGAACAACTTCCCGGGCGTCCGCTGATATATGCAACTTCCCAGAATTTCATGGACTACTTTGGAATTAATTCTTCTGATGATTTACCGCAAATCAAAGAGGTACTGGCCGACCTGATCATCGAACCCACCATTGTTTCATCTCAAGAGCAGGAAACAGTCACGCAGATTGATCAACCTGCAACTACTGAAGAAGCTGCCGAAGGCAGTGATTCGGAAGGCGCTGAATGATTCTAAGGCGGCCTGCTTTCTCCAACCATACAAATAGTATATTCGCATCATGCAGGCAATTTTCACTGATGCTTTTCTACAAGAACTAGCCACGCAATACGGCACACCACTCTATGTTTATAGTGGAGATAAAATTGCGGAGCAATACAAACATTTACAGGAATCTTTTGATACAAAGACCACCCGATTTTTTTATGCCTGCAAAGCGTTGACCAATCAACAGATCCTTCGACTTATCCGTGATCTTGGTTGCGGAATAGACTGCAGCTCCATCAACGAAGCACACATGGCTGTCAGGGCGGGCTTTACCCCCGATAAGATACTTTACACTAGTAATGGCATCGCATTTGACGAGATCGAAACTGCCGTGTCCATGGGAATTCACATCAATATTGATAGTCTGAGCAACCTGGAAAAAATGGGAGTTAAATATGGCCATCATTATCCGGTGGGTATCAGACTTAGACCCAATATAATGGCAGGTGGGAACCTTAAAATATCTACAGGTCATGAGCAAAGTAAATTCGGTATTCCGCTGGAGCAGATAGATGAAATTCTTCAAATTGTGCATCACCATAACATGCACATAAGAGGTTTGCACATTCATACCGGCAGTGAGATCAAAGATGTCAAAGTATTCATGGAGGGTGCTAATCTTTTGCTCGACCTGATTGATCATTTTCCGGAACTGAGCTGCATCGATTTGGGTGGTGGCTTCAAAGTTGCCTACCGACCTGATGAAAGCGGAACAGACATACTGCAATTGGCAGAAGAAACAAGGTTAATGCAGGAAGCAATGAGTAAGCGGGCAGGAAGACCCATTGAAATCTGGTTTGAACCGGGTAAATACCTCGTAAGTGAATGTGGTTATTTAGTTGCCCGTGTAAATGTGATCAAAGAAAATGGCTCAACTGTTTTTGCCGGCATTGACAGTGGATTCAACCACCTGATAAGACCCATGTTCTATGATGCTTATCACCATATCAGGAATATCAGTAACCCGAATGCCCCTGAGAAAATATATACCATCACCGGCAACATTTGTGAAACAGATCAGTTTGCTGCCAACCGCCCACTTCCCGAAATCAAAGAAGGAGATTTGCTCGTTTTCTTCAATGCCGGTGCTTATGGCTATGAAATGTCAAGCAGCTATAACGCCCGTTCAAGACCGGCTCAAGTAGTACATTACCAAGGAGAAACCCGTTTGATCAGCCGCAGAGAGACCCTCGATGACCTGATGCATTTACAAATTTTATAGTAGTTTTATTCTTGCATTTCAGTCCATTTCATGATAGAAATTCAACACATACATAAAAGCTTCGGAGACCGCGTTATCCTGGAAGATATTAGTGCAGTGATGGAAGCCGGCAAGTGTAATTTGATTATTGGAAGCAGTGGAAGTGGGAAAACGGTTCTTACTAAATGTATGGTGGGTTTATTTCAGCCAAATCAAGGAAAAATTTTGTTTGACGGAAAGGATATGCTGGAGATGGAAACTGATGAAAGAAAAATGCTCCGCCAGCAAATCGGAATGCTCTTTCAAGGAACGGCACTTTTCGACTCTATGACAGTTGAGGAAAATGTTTTGTTTCCTTTGAACATGTTTACAAACTGGACAAGCGCTGAAAAAAAGAAAAGAGCGGATGAAGTACTCAACAGAGTTAATCTCCAGGAAGCCCATAAAAAATATCCTGCAGAAATCAGTGGGGGCATGAAAAAAAGGGTGGGTATTGCACGGGCCGTAGTTATGAATCCCCGCTATTTATTTTGCGATGAACCTAATTCCGGACTTGACCCGCAGACCTCGATGGTCATTGATAAACTGATTCAGGAAATCACACAAGAATTTAATATCACCACCATAGTAGTTTCCCACGACATGAATAGTGTGATGGAAATTGGTGATCACATCATCTACCTCCACCAGGGCAGGAAACAATGGGAGGGAAGCAATAAAGACATTATTTTCAGTAAAGATCAATTACTCAATAACTTCATTTTCGCGTCTGAATTCCTTCAGGATGCCAAGGAAATGCGGATGATGGAACAAATGAATGCACAGCAACCTAAATAATGAAAGTCTCTTTCCGATACTTCATTCCGGTAGTACTACTTTCAGTATCTCTCTCTTTCAGTTCTTCGTCTACACAATCTCAAACAAATACTGTCAAGAGAGATACCCTCCCTGCCTTTCATCTTCAGCTCATTGATAGTAGCTTTTACATCAGCAATCAGCCCTCCCATCAACCCTTCATTGCCCTTATTTATTTCTCCCCGGATTGCGGGCATTGCATAGAGTTGACAGAGGAACTAATTCATAAAGCGGATTCGCTTTCCAACACACTGATTTTGATGGCAGCTTATAAATCATTAGATGAACTCCGGGCTTTCAGTCAACGTTTCCGGTTGAACCGTTTCCCCTTTATTCGACTGGGGCAGGACATATCCTATGCCATGGTACCCTACTATCAAATAGCTTATACTCCTTTAGTAGCTTTGTACGGACCAGACAGACAGGTTGCCGGAATCTGGCGTTCCCCCGAGCAACCTTTTCGCCTTCAGGAATTTTTGCAAATCATTCATACAAAATAAAAGGCATTAAGGGGGCAGCAAATAGCCGAACCCCTACCTTTGCCGTGTAAAAAAATATTCCCTCATCTATATTTCAAATCGTATGAAAATTACCGTAGTAGGTGCCGGTGCCGTAGGAGCTACCTGTGCCGATAACATTGCCCGTGCCGAATTGGCCGATGAACTGGTTTTATTGGATATCAAAGAAGGTCTTGCCGAAGGCAAAGCCCAGGATATGATGCAAACTGCCACTTTACTGGGTTTTGATACCCGGATTACAGGCAGTACGAATGATTATAAAAAGACTGCCGGATCTGAAGTTGTAGTGATCACTTCCGGTATTCCCCGCAAACCCGGTATGACCCGCGAAGAACTCATTGGCACCAATGCTGGTATTGTTCGGGGTGTTACCAATCAAATTCTGGAGCATTCCCCCAATGCCATCATCATTGTGGTGAGCAATCCGATGGATACAATGACCTATCTGACACTTACCAGCTCTGGTCTTCCTAAAAACCGCATCATCGGTATGGGTGGAACACTGGACAGTTCCAGATTCAAATATCAGTTGAGTCAACACCTCGGTTGTAGTCCTTCCGACCTAAATGCAATTGTTATTGGTGGTCACGGTGATACAACCATGATTCCACTTATTGGTCACGCTACCTGGAACAGCATCCCAGTTACCAACTTCTTATCGGAAGCTCAACAACAGCAGATCATTGCAGATACCATGGTTGGCGGAGCTACCCTGACTAAACTACTGGGAACTTCTGCCTGGTATGCTCCGGGAGCTGCCGGTGCTGCATTGGTGGAAAGCATTGTTCGCGATGAGAAAAAACTTTTCACTTGCTGTGTTTCTCTGAATGGAGAGTACGGTCAATCTGATATATGCCTGGGTGTTCCGGTGGTGATTGGTAAATCCGGGTGGGAAAAAATCATTCCGATGAACCTGACAGCTGCCGAACAAGAACTCTTTAATAAGAGTGCAGATGCGGTGAGAAGCATGAATGAAGTACTGAAAACTTTATAAATTTAAACCCCGCTCATGCGGGGTTTTTTATTAGAGAGATCGATGAGTTGCTGAAAGAATCTCTTTTACCCATTCCTGAATCTGCTGAAGATCCTGCTGTTGCATACAGTTGAAATGCTTTTTCGGACAGGTGTCATAGCCAATTTTACTGCAGGGGCGACATCCCAGCTGTACTTGCGATACCTGTTGTGCTACCTGATGTTTACCATAATAGGGTGTCATGCCAAATGCAGGTATGGTATTCCCCCAGATACTGATGATGGGCTTCTTGAAAGCAGCAGCGATGTGCATCAGTCCGGTGTCAGGTGTTATGACCAAAAGAGACTTGCGCACCAGATCTGCACTTTCATGCAAAGAGAATTTTCCGCAGGCATTATATACTTTAATGGGGTCATGATTGGCAATTTGCTCCCCTCGCGCATGATCAACTTTTCCGCCCAATAGAACTATGGGCAGAGATATCCTGCGACACAATTCTATACAGCGTTCTACCGGCAATTGTTTGGTGGCATGCGCGGCTCCTATTACAAGTGCCACGTATCCCATTTGGTGCGAAAATGGCAGGTCATTTGCCTTCACATGCTCATCCCCCGGAATATAATAATCCAAGCCCTCTCCATCATTGATTACACCGAAGCTACTTGTAGTTGCCAGGTAACGGTCAACGATGTGTTGTTCAGGAAGGCGATTGATTTTACAAGCAGTCATTAACCATTTTTGCCAATTGAGTTTATGGAAGGAATAGGCAGGAACGCCCTTCAATGCACGTTTTACTTCCCAGGTGCGAAGATTGTGATGTAGATCAATGATCGCGTCATAGTCTTCAGTCTTCAATTGATGCATCATCAATGTTTTGCTTAGTCCTAGTGTGATGATCTTATCTAC
>JBJTJJ010000301.1:0-2327 GCA_046095445.1 Sediminibacterium sp. | reverse complement strand
GCTGCATATACCCATTCCGGTGCTGCCTGCAGCTCAACAATGCCATCTCGTGCATAGAAACCTGCCCTTCCCATCACCTGTAAACCCCTTGCCTGAATCATTGCTCCGTCATTCCACCCAAATGGCCGCAGGGAATTGAATTGTGTAATCAATGACAGCGGCAAAGCTTTTACCAGCACTTTTTTCCAGGATATATCAGCCGGCTTAAGCTCTAGTGGACGAACCGCAAATGAAATATTGGGATCATATTGTCCTGCTAACTGGGTAGCCCTCAGACTATCCTCTTCTGGTGACCCAATGATTATTTGTTGAGCTTGTACGGTCTTTACAGAAAAACCCATACAAACCACCCATATAATTGTCAGCTTGTTCAAATATTCTCTCAGTTAGGAAATTCGAGCAATGGGTACTACTTGTCCCTCACCTGCACGCTGATCCAGGGACTCGAAAACAGAGTTGTTACTCAAAAATTCAGGCACCATTTTTTTCATTTGGGACACCAGTTCCATGGTGGCATCGCGGTGGCGGGCCAATTCGAACAACAGGTTCAAATCTTCCGGCAACTGTTCATTTTGCATGTTGCGAATACGGGCAATCATTATTTTTTCATGGTAAGTTGCGGTGGTATTCTCGGAATCCATCAATAACTCCTCATAGAGCTTCTCCCCGGGTCGTAAACCGGTAAATTTGATATCAATATCAACACCAGGCAAATACCCATACAATCGTATCATTTTCTTAGCCAGATCAGCGATGGATACCGGCTTGCCCATATCAAACACAAATATCTCACCGCCCTTGCCCATGCTACCTGCTTCCAACACCAATTGGCAGGCCTCGGGAATGGTCATGAAGAATCGTGTGATATTGGGATGGGTGACTGTTACCGGCCCACCCTTTTCGATCTGTTCCTTGAAACGAATAATCACCGATCCATTGGAGCCCAGTACATTTCCAAAACGGGTAGTTATAAATTTAGTAGGGTTTTCATTTCCAAATGATGGATTAGCAGAATGCAAGATTCGGTGAAGGTGTTGCACATAAGCTTCCGCCAATCGCTTGGAAGCGCCCATTACATTGGTGGGATTCACCGCTTTGTCTGTGGAGACCATGACAAATCGGCGCACTTTAAATTGCACAGATAAATCAGCAATGATTCTTGTACCCATCACATTGGTGAGGATGGCTTCCTGGGGACATAATTCCATCATGGGCACATGCTTATAAGCAGCTGCATGATAAACATAGTGTGGCTCATATTGAGCGAACAGATCATTCATCCGGTCCCGGTTGCACACATCCCCCAAAAAGGAGATACAGTTGACCTTGGTATGCATGTCCTGCAACTCCAATTCCAAATGATGCAAAGGTGTTTCTGCCTGATCACAGAGAACAATGGTCTGTGGTTCGAACTTCAGTAATTGTCTGACGATTTCACTTCCAATGGAGCCGGCTGCTCCCGTCAACAATATTCGCTTGTTTTTCAATTGATGGCCTATCTCTTCATTGTTGATTTTAATGGGGTCCCGCTCCAATAAATTTTCAATCTTCAGGGTTTGCAATTGACGGGCAGAGAATTGACCGTTGATCCAGGTATCGAGGGGTGGAACGTTCAATACTTTGATGCCATGGTCCAGACAAAAATCAACAATTTCATTTTTGCGTACCGGTGAAATAGAAAAATGCGCAATGATCAGCTCATCTATTTTTTCACTGCGCGTAATGTTAGAAAGTTGACTGGGATGAATGATTTTGATACCATCTACTACCTTATCCAATTTTCTGGGGTCATCATCCAGGAAAGCTGTAATGATCACATTGGCAGTAGTATCATGTTCCAAAACCCGCTTGGTGGAGAATCCTGCCTGGCCGGCACCATAAATAATTACTTTCTTCTGATCCATCTTGTAGTTCCGCAAATAGGCAAACCCGAATTTCACCAATACCCGGTAAGATATAAGGGCAGGAAAACTGATAAGGGCATAAATGATTAAAGTAACATTGGAAAAAATGAGTGTGCCCCCGGCATTGGCAGATACCATGCTGATAAAGAACAATACGGTGGTACTCATGGCAAGGGCCATGAATAATTTGACGGCGTCTTGAATACCCGTATAGCGAATGATACCTGAAAAGGTTCTGAAATTGATGAAAACAATGGCATTGATGAGGGTCAGTATTAATAATTCCCCCTTAAGTTCAGTCAGAGAGATTAATTGGATATTGAGATTATTTCTGATAATATAGGCAAATATCAGAGACAAGCAACAAACAAAAATGTCTATGAGGAAGATGATCCACCTCGGAAGGATATTTATTTTTCTTAA
>JBJTJJ010000300.1:0-1065 GCA_046095445.1 Sediminibacterium sp. | reverse complement strand
TTTCTTCACCGACGATCGTTTGCGTATTCTGATGGTAGATGTTGAATTCAGCGTACTATTGAGGAATATCTCGTACCGTTTTTTTCCGTCATACAATACAAGCAATGCCGAATTGGGTGGGAAATTTCCCAGATTATGCGCGAACATTGCCAGCTCATCATAGGGTAAGCTGGTATCAATTCGAATAGTAAGTTTGAGTCCGGTAATATCTAACATGCTCTTGTCTAATAGCAACCTGTTATTGAGATAAAGAGATACCGAATCGCCGTCTATCTGACCATTATCAAACAACTCAAGTCGTAGGGTATCATTATCGACTTCCAACACCTTACTCAGATCTTTGTCTCTTTCCTTAAAAAGATGAAAGGAGGGGGTTTGTAAAGCCGTAACCACCGGAAATTCAGTTATCGATAAAGGTGCAGTTTTTACAACACTTATAGGTGCAACGGGAGTGAGAGTAACCGGTTTGACTATCGGTTTTGCAGGTGTAACATTTTTATAAACTGTAACTCTTTTTACGGGCTGTGGAATTGAATCAGGCTCTTTCACCAAGGGTAGGGTATCATTCGATTTCACCAATTTAAATGTGATGTCCGGTACCATGTATCGGTAGGCAGGAATACTAAAAAGCATCCCCTGCAGTGAAGACTCAGTTTTGGATGCAACCAGTTTAAAATAACCCTCCATTCGAATATAAAAACCCCTGGAGGCGCTCATGGACCGAAAATAAACTACAGGAAAAGGCTGCAGTTGAACACTACGAATCGACGGATTATATTTTCCACGGACCGGAACTTGGAGGATACTGTCCTTAAAATAGTAGATAAAATCACCCCAAACACGGGTTCCTTGCTGTCTTAAAACCAATTCTGAGAGGTAACTATTGCTTTGACGGGGATATTGAACGATTCCAACTCCATACCAGTGACCATTCACCTGCTGGGCGCCTGCAGGTAAACATAAAGAAAGCAAAAAACAAAATACAATAATTCCTCTCATACCGGTTGCCTTTTGGCATAGGGGTAAGCATACACCCATTTCCTCTCTACAAAATAATTCAAAATC
>JBJTJJ010000299.1:0-3436 GCA_046095445.1 Sediminibacterium sp. | reverse complement strand
CTGTTCCTATCCCCAATAATAATGTTACCATAAGGATTGGCAGCTGAGGCAGCTCTGGTATAGTTGTTATTCTGATTAGCCAGCCAGTCTTGTGCCTGTACAAACTGTCCGCCAATCTTGAACGCAAATTTCTCAGATATTTTTTTAGCCCAGCGGAAGCTCCAGTCGAAGAAAGGAGAACGGGGACGCTGGAAGCCATCCACATGGTTAACACCTTGTTTGATTTGGAAGCTAAGACCCTGGTATTTGAAAGGGTTCTTGCTATTGATAAGAACGGTACCGTTCATACCACCGGAACCATACAGGGCAGAAGAGGCACCCTGCAGCAATTCCATGTTATCTACGTCAAGTTCTGTCAGACCAATAACACTACCAACAGAGAAGTTCAGACCGGGAGCCTGGTTATCCATTCCGTCAATCAACTGATTCAGACGGATGTTACCACTGCTGTTGAATCCGCGGGTACCAACACTGCGGAAGGTAAGACTGGCAACTACCACGTCAACACCTTTCAGGTTGGTTAACATGTCATAGTAGTTGGAGGCCGGCGTGTTTCTGATAGCAGTAGTTCCGATACGCTCGATTGATACGGGGGACTCTAAAATTCTTTCTGGAACGCGAGATGCTGCAACAACTACCTCCTCACCTAATGCATAGGAAGGAGTTAAATCAACATCCAGGCTCTGACCTGCGGAATTCACCACCACCTCTTTTGAGGCAAATCCAATGGAGGAGAAAACGAGGGTCAGGGGTAATTTCTGCGTTGTAGAAAACTTGAAATTTCCCTTGTCATCCGTGTAGGTTCCGGCGGTTCCTCCCTTAACGGTTACGGAGATCGCTGAAAGTCCTTCCCGGGATTTAGTATTTTTTACGGTTCCGGAAAGAACTGTTGAACCCTGTGCCAAGGCAGATCCGGTTAAGAAACTACCCAGAACAAGCATGGTTAAGAACTTGAAAACTGGTTTCATAAAGGGCTAGGTTTTTGAATTATTCTAAAAGTAATACATGTAAAATTGTGGCAAAAATATAATTTGTCCACAACAGAACATGAATTGTTAAGAAAAAACAAAGATAAGGAGGAAACAAATACGAAAACAGCCGATTAGATTTGTACCATGAATTTCCTATCCTTCCCTCAACAAACCGGTTTTTATAGTGGAAAAGTGCGGGATGTCTACTACATCGGCCAGGATTGGCTGGTGATGGTGGCCAGTGACCGAATTTCCGCTTTTGATGTGATTTTACCCCGTCCTATTCCTTATAAAGGGCAGGTACTCAATCAGATAGCTGCCTATATGCTGGAATCTACCCGCAATATTTGCCCTAATTGGTTGATTTCCACACCGGCTCCCAGGGCTGCGGTGGGAAGAAAATGTACCCCGTTTAAAATTGAAATGGTAGTTAGGGGCAATTTGGTGGGCCATGCCTGGCGAACCTACCAGAGCGGCAGTCGGACCCTTTGTGGAGCGGTTCTTCCCGAAGGACTCAAGGAAAATAACTTTTTCCCCCAACCGATTATTACCCCTTCCACCAAGGCTGCCCAGGGCCATGATGAGGATATTAGTCCAAAAGAGATCATTCAACAGGGGTTGGCAACCGAATCAGAATGGGAAATTTTGCAAGATTACACATTAGCTCTTTTTAACAGAGGCAGACAAATGTCCCGGGAAAGAGGACTGATTTTGGCGGATACCAAGTATGAATTCGGTAAAATTGGGGATGAAATTTTCCTGATGGATGAGGTACACACTCCTGACTCCTCCCGTTATTTTTATCTGGATGGTTTTGAAGAGCGGCAGCTGAAAGGGGAAAAACAACTCCAGCTGAGCAAAGAATTTGTTCGGGAATGGCTAATGGCCAACAATTTCATGGGAAAGGAGGGGCAACAAGTTCCTGCTATGAGTGACGAATGGATTCAGACCATCAGTGATAGATACATTGAGTTATATGAAAAAGTAACCGGTAGCACTTTCAAGCCTGTTGATTTAACCGATGATGAATTAGAAAATTCTATCAAGCAGGAATTGTCAAGAATGGGGATTCAATAATTGTTGCTCCCACATATCCGGCACTTAAATTCCCTTCACAAAGATTGGTTGATTTTAGGTCTCAGGCGTTCCCTGCTTTTATTGAAAATATTTCGCCCCCTATCTACACCAGATCTCAATTGCTGCTGCCGCTCAAGAGGCAGGTGAATTGTTTCTTTGCAGGCATCGCTGCAACAACCCACCATTTTTTGATGACAATCATCACATTGAATGAAAAGTAGGTGGCAGCCGGCATTTTCGCAATTAACGTGTCTGTCGCAGGGATTCCCGCACTGATGACAAGACGATATGACTTCATCCGTAATTCGCTCGCCCAGGCGATTATCAAAAACAAAATTCTTTCCATGAAACTTCAACTCCAGACCTTCTGTCTTGGCATCTTGGGCATATTTAATGATGCCACCCTCGAGATGAAAAACATTCGTAAACCCATTGTGCAATAGATAGGCACTTGCTTTTTCACACCTGATTCCGCCGGTACAATACATAATGATATTCTTCTCCTCATTTCCCTTCAGCATGTCACATGCCATGGGCAGTTGCTCTCTAAAAGTATCCGATGGGATCTCAATGGCACGTTCAAAATGTCCTACTTCATATTCATAGTGATTTCGCATATCAACTATGATTGTATCGGGATCATTTAATAGCTGGTTCATGCCGGATGCATCAACATATTTTCCTTTATTTTCCATAGAGAAAGTGGGATCATTGATTCCATCAGCAACTATTTTGTCCCGTACCTTAATAGCTAACACCCAAAAACTCTTGCCATCGTCATCAACAGCTCTATTGAGTCGAAGTCCGTTCCAGCCGGGAATTGTATACAAATATTCGCGGAACGATTCAAAGGCGTTTTCCGGAACGCTTACTTGTGCATTGATTCCTTCATGAGCGATATAAATGCGCCCAAATACATTCAAGGAATTTAATTGTTTGTACAATTTATCCCTGAACTCCTGAGGGTTTACAATGGGAATATATTTATAGAAGCTGATGGTAATCCGCGAGAAGGGTTCTTGCAGGAGGCGTTCTTTGAGTTCCGCATTGGATACTCGGTTATGAAGTAGTGCCATAGATAACATTTTAGACAACCATTCCCGGGGGAATGAAAGTTCTTTTTAGAAAAGAGCTGCTGGCAGGGCAGCCAAAATGAGTACAAAGATAACCAATTTCAACCGCATGAGAAATAACTACCGGTCAAACAGGGGCAAGACCATACGAATGCCAGAAAGAGGTTCTTTATTATTTTGAAAGCCCCTGACATAGGTTACCTGTATTACTTTCAAGATATTATTGATTCCGAAATAGGCCTCCGCATAATCTGTTACACCACGAATATGTAATAGATTACAACCTGTTACAAAGAACCAGTTTAACTTTTTAAA
>JBJTJJ010000298.1:0-2310 GCA_046095445.1 Sediminibacterium sp. | reverse complement strand
AAAAAATACTACGCCGCTTGCAACTTCCTGCTGAAAATTATACCTGCCTGCTTTCTCCGGATAAAAAAGAACTCTACATCAGTTCCTGGGGCAGTGCGCAATTGCTTGTATACCACACACAACTCAACAAACTGATTGCATCAATTCCTGTAGGCAGCAATCCTAATGATCTGTGTCTTACAAAAAATGGTCGTTTTCTTTTTGTGGCCAATGCCAATGACAACAGTGTGTCGATCATCGACATCAAGAAAAGAAAAGTATTGGAAACCGTTGAGGCATCTCTGTTTTCCAATTCCCCCACCGGCTCTACCACCAATAGTGTAGCACTGAGCAGTGACGAAAAAACACTCTACATCGCCAATGCAGATAATAATTGTCTGGCAGTATACGATGTATCAACTCCAGGTAATAGCAGGTCTATAGGTTTCATCCCCGTTGGTTGGTATCCCACCTGCGTTAGAACGGCTGGCAATAACATCTATGTGAGCAATGGTAAGGGTTATACATCCTTTGCCAATCCCAACGGACCGCAACCTATCAGCAAAAAAATAAGTTTGTCTTTTCAACAAGGAGATACCAGTCATGCCACTGAAGTACAGTACATCGGAGGTTTGTTCAAGGGCACTCTGAGCATTATTCCAACACCACAGCCCGAACAAATCAACATCTTCACCAAGGCAGTTTATGGCAATAGTCCATACAGCAAGAACAGGGAGCGAATCACTTCCGGCGAAGCCGGCAACCCCATTCCCCGACAACCCGGTGACAGTACTCCGATTCGATATGTGTTCTACATTGTAAAAGAAAACCGCACCTACGATCAGGTACTGGGTGATATGCCGGAAGGAAATGGTGACACCAGTCTATGTCTGTTTGGTGAAAAAATTACACCTAACCAGCATGCACTCGCTCGTGAATTTGTTTTACTGGACAATTTCTATGTGGATGGTGAAGTCAGTGCAGATGGACATAACTGGAGTTTCGGTGCCTATGCAACCGACTATCTGGAAAAAACTTGGGTAACCAGTTATGGTGGTAGGGGCGGTAATTACGATGCGGAAGGAAATCGGGCGATTGCCAACAACAAAAAAGGATTTATCTGGGATTATTGTCAACGTGCCGGCATCAGTTACCGAACCTATGGTGAATTTGCAGATGACTACAAGCCCAATATTCCTGCACTTGTCGGCCATTTTTGTCCCTATTACACGAGTTGGGATGAAAGCGTGCGTGATACCACCCGTGTTAACCAATGGAAAAGAGATTTCGATTCGTTGCTTACCATCAATGCTGTTCCCCGCTTAAGTACCCTGCGACTGATCAATGACCATACCGAGGGACTGAGAAAGGGTAAGCCCACCCCATTTGCGCATGTTGCCGACAACGACCATGCAGTAGGTATGTTTATTGAACACCTCAGCAAGAGTAAAATCTGGAAGGAGTCTGTAGTCTTTATTTTGGAAGACGATGCCCAGGATGGACCAGACCATGTGGATGCCCATCGCAGCACTGCTTATGTTGCCGGTGGCTTTGTAAAAAGAAATTTTGTCGATCATACGATGTACACTACTTCCTCCATGCTAAGAACCATTGAACTGATTTTGGGATTAGAACCGATGAGTCAATACGATGCTGCGGCCGAGCCGATGTGGCGTTGTTTTAGTGCCACCCCGAATCTTAGTCCTTTTACCACCCGTGCATTGCAAGTTGACATCAATGAAAAAAACAAGGTGGAGAATGTATGGCAGCGGATCAGTGAAAAACTAGATTTCAGCAAGGAAGACAGGGCTCCTGATAGATTATTCACAGAAGTGATCTGGAAAGCCGTTAAAGGAGAGAACGCAATTGTACCTGCACCACGAAGAGCGGCGTTCTTTCAACCGTTTATCAAGACTGATGAAGACGATTAAAAATCAGGAAACCAGTTGCAAGGACTGGCGATAAATCAATACCCTGGCCCGACGTAAAATGTCCCACTCAATGGGATCCTCAATGAATAGTGGGTTAATGGCATTGATTTTTTGCACTACCAAAGCAGCAAACTGATTCCACCGACCGGGAGGGTTAGAATATGATAATTGCTGATAGCTTGACTCAATCAATTGAGCGAGTGCTGCTTCAGAACGAGTTTGTCTGATTTGTTCCAACAAAGCAGACTCAGTTAGTTGGGCAACTCCATCCATACGAATTGCATTTTGAGCAAGGTAGAAAAAAAAGGGTCAGTCCAATATTAAGTTTTTGCACATGGGGAAAACTCCTTCCAACTCACTTCAATCACCTAACAGACAGATATTCAAATTGTTCTAAAAT
>JBJTJJ010000297.1:0-2246 GCA_046095445.1 Sediminibacterium sp. | reverse complement strand
AATGTATGCAGATGAGAAAGGTAATGAAGCCGAAGCTGCTACCACCAACGACTATATTGATATTGGAATTTTCGCAGAAGATAAAGTTGAGAAAAATGGAAGGAAACTAACTCAGCCACTGTATCTGAAAAAACACCGATTCAAAAATGGTGAATATACCCTTCAATTCAGGGTGAAAGGGAAACCTGTTAAGGCGGGAATTGACCCCTATAACCAGTTGATTGACCGCATACCGGAGGACAATAAAATAGATGTAGATATCAAATAGACTTCGCTCCAACTCAAGTAAATAAGGGGATAATGATTTGTCCCCTTATTTATTTTTCCTCCTTCGAATCGATCAAAAGAATATATCCCTCAGTAATAATCCATTGAGCCAGTCCGTAAGTAACCATTACCATCATATCTATGAGGATCGATGAAAGTTGGAAAAATTTGTTGTATGCCAAAAGGGCATCGGAAAGGATAAATAATCCAATGCCGGGGATGATAAATGTAGCAGCAGTTCTTTTAAGTTGGTCATGGTTGAGCAGGTTAAATGAAAGTGCCCAGCTAACTGCTATCAGTGTCATATAAATGACCACCTGAAGGAGAAAACTGCCCAATTTGTCTTTCATCAGGTAGTAAAAAATACCAACAGCGAATAAGGAAATTAAAGTTCCGGAAAGCGTATTCACATTCCAGCGAAAGGTATGTGCTTTGGTTAAGATCCGAATATTACAAAGATGGGTTAGCATAAAGCATATCATACCCGTAAGAAATAAGAGAGTACCATCACCCATTAACAGCAAATCTCCCCCCCAGGAAAAAAGCAATGCAGCTATTGCCCATCTTCCGGTGGACTGACTGAAACCTTTTTTTCCGATGCTCAACAGAAGGTAACCAAGCACAAGGGGCAAGAGCAGCGATTTGGTAACCATTCTCCAGGATGTCCATCCTTGGTAAATACAATTCGTGTGAATTCCCAAAAAAACCAAGAAAAAAGCTCTATAGAATAGAACGATTCCGGGATGTTGTAACTTGAACATTGGGTAAGGTTGTAATTGTTAAAGATAGGGTACACTTTTCTTACAATTGGAACAATACTTACTTTTGCGCCGCAATGAACCGGGAAGATCAACAATTTATGGAATACTGGGAGGCCTGTGGCGAATCCGAAAAGAAGAGTCCGAAACCACTCCTGATTGGCTTTTCTTCCGGACTGGTCTTCGGGGTGGCCACCCGTGTTTCGCTCTTTTCCGGCTGGGACAAAAGAGCGGGAATGGTAGCCAATTCGCGCCTGAATATGGGTCTCTTGTTGCTGATTATTCTGGTTGTAGCCGTATTCATTGCCTATTTTTACAGAATTTACCGCTGGGAAAGGAATGAAGAACACTATCAATCCCTTCTGGCGAAAAAAAAACGTGAAATCAAAGACCCCGTGCAGCCAGCTGCTGCCAAAGATGGTCTTACTAAAAACTAAAGCCGTGAAAAAAATCTTATTATTCGTTTTGTTGGGTGTAGCCGCCTATGGCTGTCTGAAAACTGAATCCAGTGGTTGTCAACCAGTTGCAGTGGGATCAGAAAAAGCACGATTGGTCAAATATTGTACCGACAATAACATTACTTATACGGAACATAGTTCAGGAATGCTGTACCAGATCATGGACCCCGGGCAGGGAACCCTGGCCCCTGCTGCATCTTCAATTGTTACCGTACAATATGTAGGAAAATACATGAATGGAGCAACTTTTGATTCCTCCTCAGCCCCTTTTACCAGTAGCTTGTCACAACTGATTGACGGGTGGAAAATCGGTCTTCCCCTCATCAAAAAAGGGGGAAAAATTAAGCTGGTAATCCCTTCTGCCCTCGCCTATAGTTGTACCGGCTACCCCCCCATTATTCCAGCCAATGCGCCCCTCTTTTTCGAGATTTCCCTGGTTGATTTCAGGTAGTTGAACCAGCCCTTCCCCGACAGGGAAACAGGGCTGCAGGAACAGTGGTGCTAAGCATGGGCTGATTGGCTGAATTTCAGTGGCATTCCCCTATCTTTGCGGCTCTAAATTTGAAAACCGAAACGCTATGCAACTGAAAGGGCTGGTGAAGATTTTTGCCATTGTATTGATTATTATCTGTGTTTATCAACTTTCGTTTACCTGGTTGGTAAAGAACCATGAGGGTGAGATGGAGAAAAAAGCGGCCACCTGGCTGAAACAATATCCCACTGCCAGTAAACTTTATCCCAATGATAAAGAACTACAGGAAAA
>JBJTJJ010000296.1:0-4372 GCA_046095445.1 Sediminibacterium sp. | reverse complement strand
GTATTATTGGCTGCTATTCTTCCATTTATCCCGGAGGGTATGCCGTTTTACAGTGAAGAAGACATGAGTGATCTTCCTATGCGTTTTTTTGTGGGGGAAATGATACGTGAAAAAATTTATGCGACCTGTGAAGAAGAAATTCCATACCAGACAGCAGTAGTAGTGAATGAATATGCAGAAAAAGAACAGCTGGTGAAAATTCAAGCAGACATCATCGTAAGCCGGGAATCACAAAAGGCAATCATCCTTGGTGAGCGCGGTAGCCGTATCAAGGAAATTGGTACCTTGGCAAGAACAGATATTGAAGCATTCATCGGGAGAAAAGTATTCCTGGAACTGTTTGTGAAAGTAAGACCCAACTGGCGCGATAACGAACGGCAACTGAAAGAATACGGCTACCGTTAAACCCTGATACCCATTTTATGAGCTATACCATTGCCATTGTCGGCAGACCCAATGTCGGAAAGAGCACCCTCTTCAACCGATTGCTGGAACAACGCAAAGCCATTGTAGATGACCTGAGCGGCGTTACCCGTGATCGTCAATATGGTATAGCGGACTGGTCCGGCAGAGTTTTCAATGTAATTGATACCGGCGGTTTTGTACCCCGGGGTACCGGCCTCTTCGAGGCGGAAATACGTCAACAGGTTCAAATTGCCGTGGAAGAAGCAGATGCCCTGGTATTTATGGTGGATGTTGCGACCGGTATCACCGATCTCGATGAAGCCATGGCCAACATGTTGCGCAAATCAAAAAAGCCCGTTTACCTGGTAGTGAATAAAGTGGACAACAGCACGCGTGAACTGGAAGCAACTGAATTTTATTCTCTTGGATTCCAACAAACATTTTTCATCAGCAGCATCTCCGGAAGTGGTACCGGTGAATTGCTCGATGCCATCGTAGCCCCCATACCTGCAGAACAATCCATCACACCTGAAGATGATAGCGCACTACCCCGTTTCGCCATCGTAGGTCAACCCAATGTGGGCAAGTCATCCCTGCTCAATGCCCTCACGGGTACTGAAAGAAGCATTGTGAGTGATATTTCCGGCACAACACGTGATTCCATCCATACCCATTATAAATTATTCCAAAAGGAATTCATTCTTATCGATACCGCCGGCATCAGAAAGAAGAGCAAGGAAAAAGATGATCTTGAATTTTATTCCATTATACGCGCTATCCGTGCGATGGATGAGGCAGAGGTTTGTATGGTGGTGCTTGATGCAGTGAAAGGCATCACCGCGCAAGACATCACCATCGTTAGTCTCGCTATCAGAAAAGGTAAGGGTATTGTTATCCTGGTGAACAAATGGGACAGCGTTGAAAAAGATACAAAAACTGCCAAAGAGTATGAGCAATTGGTGAAACAGAAACTGGCACCCTTTACAGATGTGCCTGTTATTTTTATTTCTGCCAAAGAAAAATTGCGCATCCACAAGGCCATTGAAGTTGCATTGGAAGTGGCAGTACGCCGTCAACAAAAAATACCTACCGCCGCACTGAATGATGTCATGCTCAAAGCTGTGGAAGCTTACCATGCCCCCGTTGTTCGCGGACATTCGGTGAAGATCAAATACATTACACAGCTGCCCACACCAGTACCATCTTTTGCCTTCTTCACCAACTTTCCGGATGATATCAAAACCCCCTATAAAAATTACCTGGAAAACCAATTGAGGGCAAATTTTCCACTCACGGGCGTACCTATACGGCTGTTCTTCCGTAAGAAGTAACAGGCGACTTTCCGTCTTTTACCCCCATTTTTCCTGCCAGAATGGGAAGAATGTTGCCTTAGCGGGCCTATGGCACTAATATTGTTATAATTTAATCCCGCAGACCGGAAGAACACCTACCTATTTGCGTGTCATTTTGTCGTAACTATATCTATATATGGCGTTTAATAAGCAATTCAACCAGTCCGAAGAGGAATCCGATTTCATGCCGATCATCCCCATTTCTGAGGAGGATTTTGATTTGGACAAGGACCTGGAAGTCCCGGACGTATTACCCCTGTTACCGCTTCGGAATACTGTTTTATTTCCCGGCGTGGTATTACCCATTACAGTGGGTCGAGATAAGAGTATCCTGGCTGTCAATGAAGCATACAAAGGTGAAAAGCTGATTGGTGTGCTGGCTCAAAAAGATCCGGGTGTGGAAGATCCTGCTCCGGAAGACCTCTGCCGCATCGGAACGGTGGCCAAAATTGCCAAGCTCATCAAAATGCCCGATGGTGGAACCACCATCATTATTCAGGGTAAACGTCGCTTTGCATTGGGTGAGATTGTTCCGGGTGGTGAATTTTTTAAAGGTGCTGTCACCCTTTTACCTGAAGGCGGTGTACCTGTTACAGAAGAATTCAGGGCACAGGTAAGTACCATCAAGGACCTGGCTACTCAAATTATTCAACTTTCCCCCAATATTCCCACGGAGGCCTCCATTGTTCTCAAAAACATCGAGAACCCTTATTTCCTCATCAATTTCGTGAGCAGCAACCTGAACAGTGAACTGCCTGAAAAACAACAGTTATTGGAAATTGATAAAATTGAGGAACGCACTGTACAACTCATCAAAATTTTACAAAGGGAATTACAATTTGCTGAACTGAAAGATAAGGTGACAAGCAAGACACGCACCGAAATTGATAAGCAGCAACGTGATTACTTCCTTCAACAACAACTGAAAAGTATCAAGGATGAACTCGGTGGCGATAGCAATGACCGCGAACTGGCAGAGATGAAGAAGAAGGCCGAGCAAAAGAAATGGTCTGAAGCTGCTAAAGCCGCCTTCTCAACGGGTATGGCAAAATTAGAGCGGATGCACCCTTCCACCCCCGACTATTCTGTTGTCTACAATCACCTCGATCTTCTACTCGATCTGCCCTGGGAAGAATATAAACTCGACAATTACGATCTGCAACATGCTGCTGATGTACTTGACCAGGATCATTATGGTATGAGCAAGATCAAAACCCGCATCCTCGAATACCTAGCTGTACTCAAATTAAAGGGCGATATGAAAAGTCCGATACTTTGTTTTCTGGGTCCTCCCGGTATCGGTAAAACATCTTTGGGTCGTTCCATCGCACATGCCATAGGCAGAAAATATGTGCGGGTGAGTTTAGGCGGACTGCATGATGAAAGTGAAATACGCGGTCACCGAAAAACATATATCGGTGCTATGCCCGGCCGGATCATTCAGAATATCCGCAAATGTCATTCCTCTAACCCGGTAATGATTCTGGATGAAATTGATAAGATCGGGAATGATTTCAGGGGAGATCCCTCCTCCGCTCTGCTGGAAGTACTCGATCCAGAGCAAAATTATTCCTTCTACGATAATTACCTCGAGCTCGAGTACGATCTGAGTAAAGTACTCTTCATCGCAACAGCCAATAATATCCAGCAGATTCAACCTGCATTGCGCGACAGACTCGAGATCATTGACCTGAGCGGTTATGCGACAGAAGAAAAAACGGAGATTGCGATTCGTCACCTCGTTCCGAAACAAAAAGAAGCGCATGGGTTAAAAGACGTATCCTTTCAGATAGGTGCTCCCGTGTTGGAAAAAATTATTGAAAATTATACCCGTGAAAGTGGGGTACGTGAATTGGATCGCCAATTGGCATCTATCATGCGCTATCAGGCCAAGGAACTGGCTACTAAGGGTAAATTAAAATCTACAGTCACACTGGCTGATGTTGAAAAAATTCTGGGTCCGGTTCGCTATAATAATGAAATGTACAAGACTGCCCTCATGCCCGGTGTGGCAGTGGGACTAGCCTGGACTTACGTAGGTGGCGATATTCTTTTTATTGAAACTTTATTGAGTGATGGCAAGGGAGAATTAAAACTCACCGGTAATTTGGGTAATGTGATGAAGGAATCCGCTACTACCGCCTTTACGTATGCACAAGCTCATGCGAAAAAGTTAGGAATTGACCCTGCTTTGTTTAATAAAAAGAATGTTCACTTGCATGTTCCTGAAGGAGCTACACAAAAAGATGGACCCAGTGCGGGGATAACAATGCTGACGTCTTTGGTATCTGCATTCACAGGAAGGTAAGTAAAGCCTTATCTCGCCATGACCGGGGAGATCACCCTGCGTGGTCAGGTACTTCCTGTGGGTGGAATCAAAGAGAAAATACTGGCTGCCAAGCGTGCCGGTTTGAAGGAGATTATTCTTTGTAACCAAAATGAAAAGGATATCAAAGAGATAGATCCTGATTTTATAACCGGACTCACTTTTCACTATGTGAAGACCATGCAACAGGTAATTGAGCTGGTGCTGGTTTAACAATTGACTTAGGTTGGTAATTCTTCATTAGTTTTGAGCCATGCGTAAAGGTATTGGCCGCTGGTTTCTCTTGTTG
>JBJTJJ010000295.1:0-2634 GCA_046095445.1 Sediminibacterium sp. | reverse complement strand
GTAAAAGATATACTGAGTTAACACCGGAAATCCGTGAGCGCATTGACTTTGAGTTGTTCACTATCAAAACAATGGGCTTTGCAGGGTACTTCCTGATTGTAAGTGACTTCATTCAGGCCGGAAGAGATATGGGAGTATTTGTAGGTCCGGGACGTGGTTCAGCAGCAGGAAGTCTGGTAGCGTATTGCATAGGAATAACCAATATCGACCCAATCAAGTACGATCTTCTTTTTGAAAGATTTCTCAATCCGGAGCGTAAGAGCATGCCCGATATCGATACGGACTTCGACGATGAAGGCAGACAAAGGGTCATTGATTATGTAGTAGATAAATATGGAAAAAACCAGGTTGCTCAGATCGTAACCTATGGCACGATGGCAGCAAAAAGCAGCATCAAAGATGTTGCCCGTGTAATTGATATGCCATTGGCAGACAGCAACCTCTTGGCGAAACTGGTTCCGGACAAACCCGGTACTGAACTCAGAAGAGTTTTACATGCTCCCTTGCTGAAAAAGGATGGAGAAAAATCGCTGGAAGAAAAGGAAAGTTACACGCCGGACGACATGGAGAACATCCGAAAACTCCGGGAGATCTATAAAGGTGATGATATCAGAGCGAAAGTATTGAAGGAAGCAGAAAGACTGGAAGGCACTGTCAGAAATACAGGCATACATGCGGCAGGTATCATCATAGCGCCCTCCGACCTCACAAACCTTATTCCTGTAGCCACTGCCAAGGATTCCAAACTACTGGTTACCCAAATAGAAGGTAAACTGATTGAAGAGGCCGGGGTTTTGAAGATGGACTTTCTCGGATTAAAAACACTTTCCATCATCAAGAATACCCTCGAGATGATTCGACAGAATCATGGCGTAGATATCGATATTGATCAGATACCCCTCGATGACGAACTGACCTATCAACTGTTTCAAAAAGGCAATACGATCGCAGTGTTTCAGTTTGAAGCCCCACATCTATTCTCCATCTTCCGTGATATCAAACCCACGGCAATTGAAGATCTGATTGCTTTGAATGCATTGAACAGACCGGGGCCCATGCAATACATTCCCGAATATGTGAAGAGAAAGCACGGCCGTGTTACCATTTCTTACGATCTGCCTGAGATGGAGGAATACCTCAAAGAGACCTATGGCATCACGATTTATCAGGAGCAGGTAATGTTGCTTTCCCAAAAGATTGCCGGGTTCAGCAAAGGCAAGGCAGATGGACTTCGGAAAGCCATGGGTAAGAAAGACAGGAAGACCCTGGATCAATTGAAAGAAGCCTTCATGCAGGGGGCACTGGAGAGAAATCATCCCAAGGAAAAACTGGAAAAGATCTGGACAGACTGGGAATCGTTTGCTGAATATGCATTTAATAAATCACACTCTACCTCCTATACGGTCGTATCCTATCAAACTGCCTACCTGAAAGCACATTATCCCGGAGAATTCATGGCTGCTGTGCTGAACAATGCCAAAAGCATTGAGAACATTACTTTCTTTATGGAAGAATGTAAACGCATGGGTATAAAAGTTTTGGGACCCGACGTGAATGAATCACTGAAAGGTTTTGCGGTGAATAAAAAAGGGGAGATTCGTTTTGGCCTGGGTGGATTAAAAGGTGTGGGCGATGCAGCGGTTGACCACATCATAGAAGACAGAATACAAAATGGTCCCTATACCGATATTTTCCATTTCATGGAAAGAGTGGTAAAGCAGGTAAATAGAAAATCACTGGAGAGTCTTGCCTATTCAGGTGCCCTGGATTGCTTCCCCCATTTGCACAGGGCCCAATATTTTACAGTACCTGACGGTGAAAAATTAACAGGTCTGGAGAAACTGATTCAATATGGCCAAGCCAAATGGCAGGCATCCACCGGTTCCAGCCATACCTTATTCGGTTCCCTTGATTCTTTTGAGAATGTACCCACGCCAAACATTACACCAACAGAACCGTGGACCCTCACCGAATTACTGGAATTTGAAAAAGAAGTGACAGGTATGTTCATGAGTGGGCATCCACTAGACCACTTCCGATTTGAGTTGACCTATTATGGTATTATGCCCATCAACCAATTCAATGAATTCAGGGATAACCTGACCGTACAACAAAATACCGGGAGAATCATTCGGGTGGCAGGTCTCATCACTTCCGTTCAGCATAAAGTGACCCGCACAGGGAAAAATTATGGGGTAATCATCATGGAAGATTATACAGGTAAGGCGGAATTCACCGTTTGGAGTGAAGAGTATGTTCGTTTCCAATCCTATTTCGAGAAAGGAAAGAAAATTGTTATTCAGGGAAGCTTCCGCCCCCGGTATAAAGATGCAGAACAACTGGAGTGGAAAATATCTCAGATTATATTGTTAGAATCTGTTCTGACCCAGTTAACCAGAACAGTGGATGTGCAGATACATCCTGCTGCCGTATCAGATGAAATGATACAGTTTGTGGAATCGAATGTGAAAAAGTACCCCGGAAAATCGACATTAAAATTCCATATTAACGAGCCATCCGAATCTATTACCGTGTCACTCACCACCTTCCATGCGGGGTTTGAAATGAATGAAGAAATGGCCCAATACCTGCAGCTACAGTCCGATTGGGGAGTTAACGTATCCCTCTATGGCC
>JBJTJJ010000294.1:0-3174 GCA_046095445.1 Sediminibacterium sp. | reverse complement strand
ATGCAATACCTACTCTTTTCTGCAGAAACTCATTTTGAGTCATTTCACGTGACATGAATCGACAGAGATCACCTGTTGAAATAGGTAAATAGTCATTTTCATTGATGTATTGGCGAAACGTTGAATATGCCTTTTCCTCAGGGCCATCATACACCTGAAACGGACAAACGACTGTCCATTCCAACTGGGATGCCTGAATTTGCTGCCACATTTTTTTATACTCTTCAGCATAAGACGATTGTTCAGCCGGGAAATCATCTCTATCGGCTAACATTGTGCCTTCCAGATCCTCCAACAACAAAATATCTCCCACAATCAGCAACCGCTTAACACCGGTAGCAACCATACCTGCTATCACTTGACGAATTCCTCCACTTCGTGTAATGTCTCCGGGTTCCTTTTCTCCCGAGACAACAAAAAAAATAATATCACCACCGCGAATAGCTTTCTCTACCTCTTTTCGATCGAGCAAATATCCTTTGACAATGACAAGTTGAGACTGCTCCTTTGACTTATCCAGCCATTGGTCAATGTTTCGATCGTAAGTAAGCACCTGATGGTGTTGGGACAATAATTGGTCAATCAATCTACGACCTATAGTTCCGGCAGCGCCGAAAACAACTACTTTCATAGTGAGAAATTACTAAAAATCAGGCGAAAGATCTCAATTCGTTCATTTGGATAGCCATGTGGCTTTCATCCAGCACGACTTCGTTATTTTTAACGAGTATGATTTGAGGAGATTCGTGGTGAACCTGGAATTTCTCAGCAATGGTAGTCGAAATAGTTCGATAGGTCAATAAGTCCAGGAAATAAAAGTCCCAACCCTCAGGAGGGTTTTCCCTTTCAAGTCTATCCAATACCATAGTACTGATACTGCAGCGAGTACTGTGTTTAAAAATAACCTGGGGGCGGTTAACAGATTTAGCAACCAGTTCATCCAGTTGCTCCATTCTCTGTAGGGAGATCCAATGAATCATGGTAGCAGGCGGAGAAGGATAGAATCAGGCACCCTGACGGAAATAATTCGGATTGGTGGTAGGACATCCTCGTCCGCGAGTTGAAGCGCAGGAAGAAAATACCATACCTGCCACCAGAACAATCAGCAGGATAAGTGATAAGTTTTTCATAGTATACGGTTAAATGACCGATTTGGCATTATATTGCACTGTTCAAAGATACAGTTATGCATGAAATAGCTGCCCAGGGCTTTTGTTCAAAAAATGTTAATAGTATTCCTGCCTACTTCAACGTATGAAACTGCATTTTATTTCAATTGGCGGCAATGTCATGCATCAATTGGCGATTGCCCTCCACCGAAAAGGGTACACCATAACCGGTTCAGATGATGAAATAGTAGATCCGGCACGTAGCAATTTACAAAAAGAAGGCTTATTGCCTGCCACAATAGGTTGGAATCAGGAATTGATTACCAATGAATTGGATGGAATTATTCTGGGTATGCATGCCCGTGAAGATAACCCGGAACTGCTCAAAGCTTCCCAAATCGGATTGCCTGTGTATTCCTTCCCGGAATACATCTACCACGAAAGCATCCAAAAGAAGCGAATTGTAGTTGGCGGTAGTCATGGAAAAACTACCACAACCGCAATGATCATGCACCTGTTGCAGCAGCAACACCTGAAATTTGATTATCTCGTTGGGGCCGCCATCAAAGGTTTTCCTACCGCTGTTCAATTAACCGATGCACCACTCATAGTTTGTGAAGGGGATGAATACCCTGCCAGTGCCATCGTTAAAAAGCCCAAGTTTCATTTTTTATTTCCTCATATTGCCATTATAACCGGTATTGCCTGGGACCACATCAATGTTTTTCCAACATTTGACATTTATCTCGAACAATTCATCATTTTCATTCAAAAAATAGAAAAAGGTGGAGTTTTAATTTATAACCAAACGGATAAAATACTTGATGAACTAGTGCAGCAATCACATCGAAATGATATCAACTACCTGCCGTATGTTCTTCCAAAATATGAGGTGGAAGAAGGTACAACCAGGATTGAAGTTGATGGCCATATAGGTAAACTTTCTGTTTTTGGAGAACATAACTTACTCAACCTACAGGCAGCCCGGCTAGCGGGAAACGAATTAGGTATTTCTACTCTAGACTTTTTGAGGTCTATGGAAAATTTTACAGGGGCAGCAAAAAGACTAGAGTTATTAGCAGCAGGAAAAAATACCCGTGTCTACCGAGATTTTGCACATGCCCCCAGCAAAGTAATTGCAACGCTGCAAGCCGTTCGTCATCAATTTCCAAACCACCATCTCATAGCCGTACTTGAACTGCACACCTTCAGTAGCCTCAATGAAAAGTTCCTGGATGAATACAAATCAAGTCTGGATACAGCCGATCAACCCGTGGTCTTTTATACCCATCATGCCCTGGAACATAAAAAACTTCCGCCATTAGACCCTTCTAAAGTGAAAGTAGCTTTCGGTAATGAACGATTGACCATTCTGCATGACCAAAATTCCTTGATGCAATGGCTCGCACAACAAGATTATCAACATTCCATTCTTTTACTCATGAGCAGCGGTACTTTTGATGGTGCCAATATGCTTACATTTGCACAAACCATTACAGCGCAGTAAAGACTCTACCATGAACTTGTTACTAAACCGTCCCCTTGCTTTCATCGACCTGGAAACAACTGGTGAACGCATCACACAAGACCGGATTGTTGAAATCGCAATCATTAAAATTATGACCGATGGGTCGCGGCAGATAAAAAGAAAACTGATACAGCCGGGCATTCCCATTCCCGAATCAGCCTCGGCAGTTCATGGTATTACCAATGAAATGGTAAAAGATGCGCCTACTTTTAAACAAGTAGCCAATGAGTGCAAGCAGTTTATAGACAACTGCGATATCGGAGGGTACAACAGCAACCGTTTTGATATCCCCATGTTGATGGAAGAATTCCTGAGAGCAGGAATTGAATTCCCCATTGACAACAGAAAATTTGTGGATGCACAGAAAATCTTTCATAAAATGGAAGAACGAACCCTTTCTGCCGCCTATAAGTTTTATTGCATGAAAACCCTCGAAGGTGCACACAGTGCAGAAGTTGATGCTATGGCAACCTACGAAATACTGGAGGCCCAGGTACTTCGATACCCTCAAATGGGCAATACCGTTGATAGTATTTC
>JBJTJJ010000293.1:0-4539 GCA_046095445.1 Sediminibacterium sp. | reverse complement strand
AAAGCCAGCGCTCGTGAATCTACACTGGTTCCCGCAGCATTTCTTGCCAGCGCTTCTGCCAGGTTGAGCATTACCTCTGCGTAGCGGATAACCGGACTAGGATCTGCAGCGTTGTTGGGATTAGGAAACTTACTGAGCCATGTTTGTCCGCCTGATACTACTAGAAAGCTGCGGCGAGCATCAGATGTTCTCCAATCAGTATTGGCAGCAATACCAGCTCCTGTAGTATTCAATGCAAATTCTCCACCACCGTTAGGTCCTGGATTATAATACCAACCCAAACCATTTTGGGTGCCGGGTACATCCAATGCTGTGTATGGCATGGAAAGAATCATTTCGCTGTTAGTATAGTTGGTGAAAACGGTTGCAAAACTCGGAACCAGTTCATTGGCTACACCGGTAGCAGCTCTAAAAGGAGCAGCGGTAGGAACAATTTTATTGGCTTCTGTAATCACATTTGCCCATTGACCCATATTAAGGAACACACGGGTTTTCAAAGCAACAGCAGTATTGCGATGTGCTCTGTTGGTATTAGTAGCGGCGTTACCATAGATTAGGGGCAAATCTGTTTCTGCTTCATTCAGGTCTTTTACAATCTGAGCGTAGGTTTCAGTCGCGGTGGCCCTTGCCTGGTTTTGGTCACCACTGGAGGTCTCAGGTTTTAATTTGAGAATGACACCCAGTTTTGAACCATTTCCATCAGTAAAAGGACGAGCATATAATTGCATCAGCATAAAGTACGCGGTTGCACGAACTACTTTAGCTTCTGCTATCAGGTTCCGTCTCAAACCGGCACTGATAGGAGCTGTTGTAAGTCCGTTGATCACTACATTACAACGGTTGATGGTTGCATAGCAGGATGACCAGAAGCCTTGTACTTCGTTGGCGCTAGCGGTGAGGTTAAATTGCCAGGTCAGCCAGGCAGTAACTGCGTTATTGGTACGATTGATGAATTCTTCACCACGAACATCCTGATATACCTGGTAACGACCGGCATACATTTGACCGCTTTTCAGGGCAGAATACAAGCCGAATACCTGTTGAACACTGCGGCTGGAATCACTGAATGCTACTGCATCAGACAGTGAGGTCTGTGGAATAGGATCCAGTTTTTCTTTACTACAACCTACCGCCAGCAAGACAAGTAGGAGGAAAGATGATAATTTTATTTTCATGACTATAATTTTAAATAATTAGAAACCAACATTCACTCCGAAGTTCATACTTCTGGCTTGTGGTACAGAGTTTCTGTCTACACTTGGGTTACTGTTGCCATTACCATTAGACGAGATTTCGGGGTCATATCCAGTGTAAGAAGTCAAGGTAAAGGCATTCATTACCTGTCCGTATATACGGAAGCTGTTGATACCCATTTTCTCGATTACTGATTTTGGAAGAGAATATCCGAAAGTGATGTTACGCAATTTCAGGAAGTCGCCCTTTTCAACGTTTTCGCTGATAACGATACCAGAACCATTTGAGATATTATCTCCGAACACTATTCTTGGAATGTTGGTGATATCTCCGGCTTTCTGCCATCTGGTCAATGCTTCTTTTGAGTTATTCCAGCTTCTCATATCACGCATACCGGCTTTTGTTCCGTTGTATACATAATTACCACCGGAGAAGAAGAACAGCAAATTCAGGTCAAATGATTTCCAGCGGAAAGTATTTTCCCAGCCACCTGTCCATTTTGGCAGGGCTGGTCCAATTAAAATCCCATCGTTTGCCTGATCTGCTACCCTTGGAGCAACTGCGCCGGTAGCTACGTTGGTCCAACGAGCGGCAGGAGCAGCTGCGTGGTTGTACTGAACGGCGGTTCCATCACGGTAGAAGTAAATCCGCTGACCGTTAGCAGGGTTAACACCACCGGTTCTAACAGCATAAAAGCTTCCGATCGATTGACCTACACGAATAAAACTGGGGCGCTCCAGACCGGAAGTGGCCGGGTTGATGTCTGCATTGCCTGCAGCAAGAGCAGTTACCTTGTTCTCTAAAAATGTTATGTTGAAATTGGAATTCCAGCTAAAGTCTTTCTTCTGGATTAAATTCATGTTGAGAGTGAATTCCCAACCCTTGTTGGTCATACTTCCAACGTTAGTAAGAATTGAGTTACCCGGAATACCTCTGGATGGTGCTTGTGGTTCAGCCAACACCAAGTTATCAACATCGTTTAGGAAGTAGGTAGCCTCAAGGTTAACTCGACCCTTGAAGAAGCCCATTTCAAGCCCGATATCAGTCTTTTTACTGGTCTCCCACCGCAGGTTACGATTACCTGCCTGTGAGAAGAATAAAGTTGGATTAGTTGCATATAAACCACTACTGAAGAAACTCCAGAATGCAAAATCATTTATTCCCTGATTGTTACCCACGATACCGTAAGATCCTCTTAGTTTGAAGTTGCTGAATACTTTGTCGAGGTTGGCACTTTGGAAGAACTTTTCCTGACTCACTACCCAACCGGCAGAAGCTCCCCAGAAGTTACCATATTTATTTTCCGGAGCAAAGGCAGAATAGCCATCACGGCGTCCGTTAACAGACAACAAATATTTTTTCTTATAGTCATAGTTAATACGACCAAAATAAGAGACGAGGTAATTCTCTCCGAGGAAGTTTCCTGAAGGTACGATGGTATTGAAGCCACCTTGGAATTCATTATAGAAAGGGTCAGTTACACCCTGGCGGTTAGCACCCCAACCTTCCTGAAAAGTATATTGTTCCTCTGTTCCCACCAATGCAGAAACATTGTGGTCACCAAATGATTTATTGTAGTTCAACACATTGGTCCAGTTCCAACGACGGTAGGTCTGCAAAGTATTAAAAACGTTTCCACCATTGGCAACACCATCACCATGTAAAGCATTTTGGAATGCCTTATTCACAACATTGAGGTTATCAATGCCGAACGTAGAACGGAAAGTTAAACCATCCAAAATTTTGAAGCCCAAATACGCATTGGCAATTACTCTATCAGAAAGGGAACTGAAAGTATTCAAATCCAGCAAAACCTGTGGGTTTGTAAACTGCAGTGGAGTGATATTAGCTCCTTGACCAATAGTGTTACTAACACGGTTGATGCTATAACTGCCATCATTCAAGAAGATAGGAACGTTGGGCATTAGGTTGAAACCTAAACGGCCAATACCGGATGTGGCGAAAGCACCACCCGGAGTAGAACCAGAGTTAACACCGGTGTTATTGCTGTTGGCATATTGGAATTTACCGCCAATAGTCAGGCGATCATTCACTTTATGATCCAGACTCATCGTAGCATTCAAACGGGTGAAGTCATTCTGGCGAATGAAACCTTCTTGCTTGGTATACGCAGCACTGAAGAAGTAATTGGTCTTGTCGTTGGCACCTGAAACGCTTACATTGTGGTTTTGTGATAAACCGGTGCGATAGATTACATCATACCAATTGGTGCTTACGGCTCTTCCATCTGGCCCAATAAAGGGATAAAAACCACGGGTAGTTCCATTGGGTGGGGTACCGGCATTGGTCAAACCTTCATTTTTGATGGTTTCATATTCGCGTCCATCGAGTACGGGAATCAGATTGAATGGAGTAGTAAAACCTACCCATGCATCATAGTTTACTTTTGCACGTCCCTGCTTACCTTTTTTGGTGGTTATCAAAAGAACACCGGCAGAAGCACGTGAACCATAAATCGCTGCGGCAGCAGCATCTTTTAATACATCGATGCTTTCAATATCAGCAGGATTGATATCTCCCAATACGTTATTGGCAGCATTACCATTACCTGCATCACCAGTGAAAGTAGGTATACCGTCAATTACAACCAGTGGAAAAGAACTCAAACTAATTGAGTTCACACCGCGGATTCGGATAACGGGAGGATTATTCACAACGCCGTTCGGAATGGTGATACTTACACCTGCAGCACGACCGGAAAGACCCTGATCGAAACTTTGCAGTGGCATGTCACGTACTTTGTCACCTCCAATAGTGGATACACTACCAGTCAGGTCTTTTTTCCGTTGAACACCATAACCTACCACAACTACCTCATTGAGATTAGAAGTAGAGCTCAAAAGTTGTGTTGACACAACAGATTTACCACCCAAAGCGATGGTTTTTTCTTCGAGTCCGACATAGGCGACACGGATACTTTTCACCTGGTCGCTTACACGAATAGAATAATTTCCTTTAGCATCTGTAACTGCAGTAGACACAACCGAATTGTTATTACCCAGGGCAGAAATAGTAGCTCCTGCCAGTGGTAATCCTTTTTCATCGGTGATGGTACCGCTCACTGTTTTGGTTGATTGGGCACTGATCTGTACGATACTTAATACAAGACAGCCCAATAGAATGGCGATTTTTTTCATTGAAAAAAGGTTAAATGATAAGTTAGGATTTCAAAATTAGATTCTTTTACTACAGTTAACTCTCACTTAACATTTAAACACTTTATTGAAATGATAATTATTTTTATATGATATTTTGTATCATTAATGACTTTCAAATCAGGTAATCCTTAATAAAAAAATCTCTCGGTATTAATCAATACAAAAG
>JBJTJJ010000292.1:0-15603 GCA_046095445.1 Sediminibacterium sp. | reverse complement strand
GTATTTGTGGTAGAGGGGGACCATTTGTTGTTTTACACCCTGGAGACCGGCTATAATCAGCCATCCCTTTCCGGCATCCCATTTTGCTTTTGTTTCCAGTGATTGTTGCAGGTAACCGGACGGACGTTGAAACCCGGTTGTATCTCCGCCACGTAAATCTCCAAAATCATTGTATCCTCCCGAAACCTGGAAGGCGAAACGACTGCTGCTATAATTCAATTGTGGACGGAAACTGCTTTCCATTGCGCTGCTGGTTAACCTTACATTTACATTGCCCGACCAGCGAGGCGTTGAAAAAAATTCCGGAGAACGGGTAATGATATTAATAACGCCTCCCATCGCATCACTCCCATATTGCACCGATCCTGTTCCTTTGATAACTTCCATTCGTTCAACAGTTAAAGGGTCTATCAGTGTTGCATACTGATTGGGACCAAATCGAAATATTGCATTGTTGAGTCGTATGCCATCTATCAGTATCAAATTTTGGTTGCCGGTCAATCCTCGAACAAATGGAGAGCCGCCACCATGAC
Organism: Sediminibacterium sp.; assembly: GCA_046095445.1. Taxonomy (GTDB): domain Bacteria; phylum Bacteroidota; class Bacteroidia; order Chitinophagales; family Chitinophagaceae; genus Sediminibacterium. Next base: position 15,070 of record JBJTJJ010000292.1, on the reverse strand, counting down.
TGGTTTTTTGTACGAAAACGCCCGCAGTTCCATCTAATAATTCCGGAACGGTTCGTCCATTTTGTTTTACCAATTGACTACTGTCTAGGATAGCGTAGGAAAAGGGAATAAACTTCCCGTTAGCATTCATCCTGGAAGTTTTAACTATCACTTCCTGTAGGGTGGGAATAGTGTCTTGCTGGGCAGCAACTTTTGATAGTGATGATGAAAATAGTAGTAAGAAGAAAAACGTTTTTTTCATAGCAGACAGCTAAAATACTGCAAAAATCCACGAGATGAAAAAGAAAAAAATCAAATAACTTTTAATTAATGCAATGAAAAGTTTCATTCAATTTTTCAATCCATCGGAGTTAACATATGAAACCTTTCCCTATTTGCCAGCATTGATTACTACCCTGGAAATATCTTTGTACACCGCCGGTAATGCTTGTTGTATGCGTTGATAAGTGGCAGCAGAAATATTCACCTTGTCAAAGGGCACATATTTCACATACTGTTTGTTCTCACCTGCATTTCTTCCATATTTATATCCATAGGTAAACCAGCCATCTTGCTGCAACTCGATCTCCTTCAGTTCTTTGTTGGGTATGGTAATAAAAAATAAATCTTGCAGTTGCTTGCTAGTGTTGTGTTGTAGCTGCTTCTCTCTTAATGCCAGATACGCCTCCTTGGCAGTTTCATAGGATGGATCAATCAGTGCTACCTCCCGGTTAAGATAGTCGCGGTATCTATATCCATGCTCATCCTGGTAATCGTATAATTCATTCAATACCTGTTGTATGATGGGGCGCATGAACGGGTAATGAGTGCAACCCAAGATCAACGTATTCATGGGTAGCTGCATTTTGTTTTGCCGCATTTTTTCCAGCATACTCACCAGGTGATAACGTACATAATTTTCCGGATCATTCAATTGTATGTCCTGACACGCACCCTTATCATCATATTCACACAATAATTTATTACCGGCGCGGTTAAACCGGTAAATGGACATAAGGGTAGTATCAATTTTATACTGTGCGTTTTTCACGGATGGCCCCTTGTATTCTTTCCTGTAGCTTGTGGCGGTATCTACATAATAACTCCAGTCCCTGTCAATGCTTTCGGCAAGACCGGCGCCCCCCTGACTTACGATTTCCGGTTCAGGCAAGTTTAATTTGGCTGACATTTCAATCAACGTTCTGGGGTATCCGTTCGATGCAACAGTGCCTGCAGTAGCAAAAACACCAATGGCCCCACGCCCTTTCTCTTGCTGATGTTGTAATGCTGCTTTCACGCCCGCATCTATCACACCAATTACTGTCACTTCACTGTTCTCTTCCTGTAAGAATTGGCGGATATCTGCCAGCGCAAAGGCAGTGGCTGTATTACACGCCAACACCAACATTTTAGCAGTCTCCTTAGATCCGAGTATCCATTTTTGTTTATTCTGCTGAAGGAAAGTATTCCCCAATAAAAACCGCATATTTTTAAGAATATGCTCCTTTAGTAAAGGTGTCTTGTTCTCGGCAGCATAATTCCCATAGGGCATATTGGCCTGGTCTGCCAGGTATTGAAAATGTTCCTGTTGAAAATCAGGAATACCATCTTTTCCCGGAGCACCGGTCAGGTTATTGAACTCATCAATGGTCAACAAAGCTTCCAGCACTGTCAATCCTCCGGTGCCCGAATCAAATACCCCGATTGGGTCGGCGGCTTTGGGCTTTTTTACTTGTGCCCTTGTTGGGACAATTCCTGTGATAAGAAAAATCAGCACCACCAAAACCATGCGGATAGCTGTCTTACGTATTGGGTACATATCTTTTTTGTTCTTTTTTTAATAATACTTGAAATGTTATCCAACCTATAAGTGGGATAGTGACAACATTCAATTTGTTCAGGTCCCAGGCAGCCTTAAAATCCAACTGCATACAAGCAGCAATTCCTCTCAAAAATCCACAGCCATAGCAGTTTAGTCCTGTCAGCCGATGGAAAAGACAAAAGGTGAAATCCGATTCTTGCCGGTGATAATCCAGTTGGCTTAACCATATCAGCAGGGTCAGCAAAATCAGCCACCTGAAAATTTTATTTTCTATAAAGCGTGTTGCCATTACCGTCTTTAAAACTGCCAACTATGATCATAATCAGATCTACCAGGGTCCATATGCCACATCCACCCAAAGTGAGCAGCTGGGCAACACCTATGGCAGTTTTTTTGGTATAAAAACTATGAACACCCAATGCTCCGAGGAAAAAATAAAGTAAAAGTGTAGTAAGCCAGTCGAATCTTCCTTCCGGAACGTCCATCACCTGGAAACCGCTTCCGGTCGGTGATTTATAATTTGGGGTTGGTACACCACAATGAACACAGATGGCTGCTTTATCATCAATCTGCTTTCCGCAATTGGAACAAAACATAGTTGTTGATAATAAATGGTTGGTAAGATTTCTATTACTCTAAGATAATTTAAATCAGTTTGTCATGGACCATTATTTAATGATCTCTTGTCCATTTAATTGCAGGTAACTAAAATTTCCCCACCAGGGCCTTACCCCCGAGCCGGATTCATAACATTGTTCCGCCCTTACTCTTTCAGCGTTACCGGAACAACGAAAGCCCGTTCCCCTTGCCTGGTAGCTGGAGCAGTTACTCAGCAGAATATCTGACCCGCCATTAATATCAAAACAGGCAGTTCCAGAGTCATGACCTTGATAAGACGAGTTGACATCTTTTATTTTGATGTGGCGAACTGTACCTTGGGATTGATCAATTGATAGAGATGAAACACCTGCAAATCGACTGGAAATTTTATTGATTTCAATATTTTCTGTTAAACTATTATTATCAAAGGATTGTATCAAAATCATACCTCCCCTTTCATAAGGATTATCAGCGTCACCCGATATTTTTACATTATTGATAACTATGTCACGGGTTCTTGCATTTTTCCCTTCAGCAGACTTGATAATGATGGAAGTGAATCCACAGGAAATAGCTTCAATGCTATCTAAGGTGACTGCTCCTGAACGCAAAGCAATCCCATGGTAGAAGTTTTTAACCAATATTTTCTGAATTTTTATCTGTCGACCAGTCTGACAAAGTATTCCATGATTGAATTTTTGATAACCTCCGCCCTGTAAACTAATATTCAGGTATTTATGATTAAGATCGACTGAGTCTTCCCCATCGCCGGAACTGAGTGCAGCAGCAACTTGCGCATTGCTCGCATCAATGCCTAAATGTTGTATTTTGATATTTTTATTATTGTTACAATTAATAGAACCTAAGATGATAGAACCATATTTAAATGAAGCTGATGGCTGTCCCTGTCCCACGATTTGAATACCATCATATCCTATCCTGATATCAGCCCTATATCTACCTGCCGGCACCACAACAGGTAGCTTCAGTGAATTAGCAAGTCGAATGGCTTTTTCAAATGCCGGACTATCATCACTTACCCCATCAGCTTTGGCGCCCTGTTCCATCACATTCACCCCTTGTTGAAGCGGTAATAAAGTCATCGTCTCCATCAATTCTTCCTTTTGGCAGGAAAGAAGAGCCAAACAAAAAAAGTATGCTGAAAATTTTTTCACCGTGCTCTAAGTTAGTTTTTCTTCCTCACTGCAACAAGTCATACACCTGCCAGTACACCTCCATACCTTATAAAGAGTCAACTAACAACTATTTTCAGCCCTCATACAGCAATAAATTTGAACGCTAGCTATTTTTAAAGTAATTTTCTGCAGACCATTTAAATATGTCCGATTCACTTCATATTTCCGGAAAAGGAAAACAGCAACATAGCTTTGATGCCATTGTCATCGGTTCCGGTATCAGTGGTGGTTGGGCAGCCAAAGAACTCTGTGAACAGGGGCTTACAACCCTTGTATTGGAACGCGGACGGCAGGTCGAGCACTTGAAGGACTATCCAACGGCTACTACACCGGTTTGGTAATTTCCTCACCGAAATGAGCCTACACAATTAGAAAAGGAACAAAATTCAATTGTAACCAAGTGCTACGCATACGGTGAAGCTACTCGTCATTTTTTTGTCAAGGATCAAGAGCACCCCTACATTCAAGAGAAGCCTTTTGACTGGATACGTGGCTACCAGGTTGGTGGTAAATCATTGTTATGGGCCCGTCAGACACAACGTTGGAGCAGATTCGATTTTGAAGCACCCGCTCGAGATGGATTTGCTATAGACTGGCCCATCCGATACCCTGAACTCGCTCCCTGGTATTCTTATGTGGAAAAATTTGCAGGCATCAGTGGTAACAAGGATGGTCTCGAAACTTTGCCCGATGGGGAGTTTCTTCCCCCCTGGGAAATGAATTGTGTCGAAAAAAAATTGCAGGAAAAAATTATGCGGTCATTTCCAGACCGGCCTGTTATACAAGGTCGTTGTGCCCATCTTACACAGCCCAGGGATATTCACCTTGAACAAGGTAGAGGTAAATGCCAGGCACGAAATCTTTGCGATCGCGGATGTCCGTTTGGCGGATATTTTAGTTCCAACTCTTCCACCTTACCCAAGGCAGAACGCACAGGTAACCTAACATTGCGACCTCATTCAGTGGTTCACTCAATTTTATATGATGAGCAAAAGCAAAGAGCTATCGGTGTTCGGGTGATTGATGCCATAACACAAAAAGCAACAGAATACTTCGCCCGCGTGATTTTTGTGAATGCCGGCTGCCTCAATACAAATTTATTGTTGTTGAATTCGGAGTCTGCCAGGTTTCCTGCAGGACTGGGAAACGACAACGGATTATTGGGTAAATACATTGCTTTCCATAATTACAGGGGCTCTGTTTATGCGCAATATGATGGTCCGTCTGATCAATATTATTATGGAAGAAGACCCACTCAATTGATGATTCCCAATTTCAGAAATGTTCATCGACAGGAAACGGATTTTCTCCGTGGCTACATGGTGCATTTTGGTGCAGGAAGAGGCAGGGCATCGGCTGAAGGAATAGGAGCGGCCTTCAAGGATGCCATCTGTGAGGCAGGAAATTGGGGGGTATATATGATGATGCAGGGTGAAACAATCCCAAAAGAAAGCAATCATGTTCGGTTAAGCCGGCAAGAAAAAGATGCATGGGGCATTCCACTGTTGATTACCTCAGTTGCGTATGATGATAACGATGAAAAAATTGTGAAGGACTTTCTAGAGCAAGGAAGGTTCATGTTGGAAAAAGCCGGTTGTACAAATATTAGTTCCAGTGACAGTAAGCAGGCGCCTGGATTAGATATTCATGAAATGGGAGGGGTGCGGATGGGTAAAGATCCCCGGACTTCCTTATTGAATGCTTACAATCAATTGCATCACTGTAAAAATATTTATGTAACTGATGGAGCCAGCATGGTTTCAACCGGAACACAAAACCCATCACTCACCTATATGGCGCTTACTGCAAGAGCAGCTCATCATGCAGTTGCTCAACTTAAGGAAGGAAAGCTCTGAGCTGAATTATCCTGCAGCTAAAGAATCGTACACAATAACTTTATTCCATAAATGACTACAGCTGGCTACAAAGTCAAGATGTATAGGATGTTCCTGATAAATATCCTGGTCCTCTGCGCTGGAAAAAACAGCCAGCCATGATACGGAATAACTGCTGTCTATCACATCTCTTCGAGTTGCAGCCGGAGAGCCAATATTGAAGTGTAAAATTTCTGGTATGGCTGATAATTGTTGTAAACCTTCGAGTAGTGCGGTTTTATTGGTAGGTTCCTCCTGATCTATGAGCCAGAAATATACCTGGTGAATAAACTTCCCTTCCAATGAATTACTGTTCGTTTGTATCATTCTCTATCTGTTAGGACAAAACCTGCTCAGTAATTTTACCGGTATGCTTATTCTTGAGAATTAGCTTTTTAGCTCCATAGTGGGTCATTTCTTCTTTCACCAGATAATGATCCACATCGTATTCAACTAAATGGCTTTCTTTGGTGAGTCCTGTTTTGCCTCTCCAGATATCCAGTTGAACGGGCTCCCATAATTTGGTTGTAGCCGAGCGATAAGCGGCATCTAAAATTGCATTTACAACATATCCATCATAGAAGGTTTCTTTCGGTGCCACACCTTTTTCCATGGCATTGAACATATCCATGAACATGTGGTTGTACCCTAATTCGTTCAGCTCATCTCCAACAGGGAATAGCCATCCTGAATTGCTTTCGGCTTTTTCGGCAACATAGTCTGCTCCTTTGCCGGTAGTGAACATATCAAAACCGGTTCTCAGAAAACTATTGATCCAAATGGTACCTTCTGTTCCCATCACTTCATCCCGCAGATCCAACCCGCCACGGAAAGTCCAACTCACCTCGAATTGTCCGATAGCCCCATTCTCATATTTAACCAATCCGATAGCATGATCTTCGGCTTCTATGGGCTTTACCTGGGTATCGGCCCAGCACATCACTTCCACTGGTCTTATGTCTTTTCCGATATAGCTGCGGGTGATTTCAACACAATGACATCCCAGATCCAAAATACAACCTCCTCCGGCTTGCTCAAGATCCCAGAACCAGTCACTGTGCGGGCCGGGATGGGTTTCCCGTGATTTAGCCCAGAGAATTCTTCCCAAAGCCCCTTTGGATACACTTTCATGTGCCTTGATGAATTTGGGCGTATAAACGAGGTCTTCCAAATATCCATTGAAAATACCTGCCTCTTCTACGGCGAGTAACATCCTTTTCGCTTCCTCCGCATTTCTGCCAAGGGGTTTAGTGGTCATTACAGCTTTTTTATGTTTACAGCAAAGCATTACTGCTTCCTCGTGGAGGTTGTTGGGAAGCGCAATGCATACGATATCTACTTCCGGGTGAGCTATTGATTCCTCCATGTTGGTAGTCCAATGAATGCATCCATAGTCTTCAGCAAATTTTTTCGCACTCTCCTCCCGGCGTGAATACACACTCACCACTTTGTCTTTGTTCCTGTAACCCTGTAATGAATCGGCATAAAATCTTCCGATAAAGCCGGAACCGAGCATCGCAATTTTTTTCATAGCATGAAAAGTTTATACTTATTAAGAGGTGGTTGTCGAATTTTTTTCTTTGAAGAAAAGGATGAAATAAATCAATACGCCGAGTGCAATATAGGCGGGTACCAGCCAGATGTCAGTCCAGTTATGACCTCCATCCCCTGTGGCATACTTATCTACAATCCAACCAGAAAAACCGGTGCCGATGAACATGCCGACACCATAGGTGGCAAAAGTAAAGAGACCTTGTGCTGCATTCTTGATAGATTCGTCAGCTTTTTTCTCCGTGTACATATAACCAGTTACAAAGAAGAAATCATAACAAATACCATGTAAAATAATTCCCGCATACAACATCCATGTATTGGAAGCAGTGTCACCATAAGCGAAGCAAACATAGCGTAGAATCCAGGCCGTCATTCCAAGGAGTAACATGTTTTTCACACCGATGCGATTGAACAAAAAAGGAATGGCCAAAATAAATACTGCTTCAGAAACCTGACCCAAAGTCATTTTTCCTGCTGCCTGACTAAACGATAATTCATTCAGGAATTTATTGGCAAAACCATAATAGAAGGAGAGGGGGATACATACCAATATGGCAGCAATAAAAAAGATTAAATAGGCTTTGTCGCGCAACAGAACGAAGGCCTGTGTTCCCATGGCTTCGCCTGCTTCTACACTCTTCCCTTTTGGTGGCGTATCCGGTAATATGAAACTCATCAGACCAAGAATTCCTGAACAGGAGGCAGCCATTACAAAAGTGAAGGAGGTTTTTTCAATACCCAGTTGTCCAATTAATAATCCTGCTGCAATCCAGCCCAATGTTCCAAATACCCTGATCCAGGGGAACTGACTTCCGGGGTCTGACATTTGAGAAAAAGCAATGCTATTGCTTAATGCAATGGTAGGCATGTACAACAAAGAATAAAGTAAGATGATCCAATAAAAATTACTGTTGTTATCGACAACAGTGGCAGCCATTAGCAGGGCAGCACCACCGAGGTGCAGTACACCCATAATCTTTTGGGCTGCAAAAAAACGATCTGCTACCAAGCCGACAAAAAATGGAGAGATCATGGTTGCGATAGCCAATGCACCATAGGCAGTTCCAATTTCAAGTCCTGTAGATTTCAGGTGCTCTCCCATATAGGTACCCATTGTGACATACCAGGCACCCCAGATGAAGTACTCCAGAAACATCATGATGGATAATAAAATTCCTGTATTCTTTTTCATAAGCAAGACAGTTCGTTAATTAGAATTTTGTATGTTTAATTGCTGAAACGGGCTTCAATTTAAGTAATTTATGGTTATCGAAAAGTACAATCCGAATTGTAGTTTTTCTTCTGTTCAACAGGTGGCAAAAAAAATATTTTTTTTGCTGGCTGCTGTCATTCTTTTTCAATTAAACGCATCTGCCGGGTTGAGCGATAGCAAAAAAATCTTGGTTTTTACCAAAACAAAAGGGTTTTACCATACTTCCATTGTTGCCGGAGTTAAAGCAATTCAGCAATTAGGTGATGAAAATAAAGTGCAAGTTGACACGACCTCGGATGCAGGATACTTTACCCCACGTCGTTTGAAACAATATGATGCCATTGTATTTCTTAGTACAACCGGGGATATTTTGAATGAACAACAGCAGCGGGCTTTTCAACAGTACATCAGCCGCGGAGGAGGGTTTGTTGGAATTCATGCAGCTGCAGATACAGAGTATGACTGGCCCTGGTACAATGATTTAGTAGGAGCCTACTTTTTAAGTCATCCTCAACAACAACAAGCCCTTTTGTTTGTCCGTGATTCAACACATCCTTCCACCCGTCATTTGCCGGCTAACTGGAGTAAGTGGGATGAATGGTACAATTACAAAAATATCCAACCACACATCAAAGTATTGATGACATTGGAAGAATCCAGTTACTCCGGTGGAACCAATGGAAGTTTTCATCCTATCGCCTGGTGCCATGAATGGAATGGTGGTCGGGCTTTTTATACAGGGTTGGGTCACACAGATGCCTCCTACACAGATCCACTTTTTCTGCAACATTTGTGGTGTGGAATCACTTATGCCATGAAACAATAGCTCATGCAGTTACCTCCGGCTTTACTCACCTCACTTCAAGGGTTGAATGGTTTCGACACAGAAGCATTCACTGAAGCCCATCTTCAATCAGCCCCGGCAACCTCCATCCGCCTCAATCCAATCAAGCCCGCTGAACTTTCTACAGACTTGGAGTTGTCGCAAGTTCCCTGGTGTGCTGATGGCAGATATCTTTCCGCCCGCCCATCCTTTACACATGACCCATTTTTGCATGCAGGAGCTTATTATGTACAGGAAGCCAGCAGTATGTTTGTTCAATTTCTACTCAGTCAGTTATTTGAAAAAGATGCGGCTATCAACATACTTGATTTGTGCGCTGCTCCGGGAGGAAAATCAACCTTGTTAGCGGGATACTTTCAGCAGGCATTGCTGGTGGCCAATGAAGTCATTCGATCGAGAGTGCCCATATTAACCGAGAATCTCATAAAATGGGGTACAACTCACAGCATTGTTACCAATAACGATCCGGCACAGTTCAGTCAGTTACCTGGTTTTTTTGATTTGATGTTGGTTGATGCACCCTGCAGCGGCAGCGGCTTATTTAGAAAAGATCCATCAGTGGTTGATGAATGGACAGAGGAGCAAGTGCAAATGTGTGGTCGCCGGCAACATCGAATACTGGAGGATGTATTGCCCGCCTTGCGGGAAGGAGGGATTCTGCTGTATGCTACCTGTTCCTTTTCCCCGGAGGAAGACGAGCACATCACTCGCTGGCTGATACAGGATATGGGTATGGAAGCGGTCAAGATCAGTATTCCCAATGATTGGGGCATTGTTGAAGCAGAATTCCCCGGAAGCTTTCGTTTCTTTCCTCACTTATTGCAGGGAGAGGGTTTCTATATTTCCGTATTGAGGAAAAAAAGTTCTGCTGATTTTTTTGCAGGAAGAGAGGTGTCTCTTGAAAAAATTTCCCCTAAAGATGAACAGGTTTTCAGAACACAGTTCGCACTAGACGCTGCACAATCTCTCTTTATCCAATCGGGAACAGTTCGGCTACTTCCCCAACAGCATCAGCAAGCAGTGAGTCAACTGGCGGCCTGTTTATATATTCGCCGGGCAGGTATTGAGTTGGGAAATCTGAAGGGAACTGATTTAATTACTTCTCATGAGTGGGCCATGATGTGGGGGAAAAAAGAGGGGTGGCCAATCATTCCTGTTGATTACGAACAGGCGCTTGCCTATCTGGGGAGGCAGGTGTTGGAACTTCCCCTGGAAAAGGGATGGAATCTTATATCCTATCACAATAGTATACTCGGTTGGGTAAAAAAAGCCGGAAACCGGTTGAACAACTATTATCCATCCGAATGGCGCATTCGCCGGATGCTTACGGGATAATCTTTGGTGACTCTGCTGTTTGGCAGTAATTTTATACGCTGAAAAATTATAGGTGAACAAGTGGATGCTCATAGCTTTCTGTATCATTTATCCCTGGCTTGGTCAAGCACAAGCTAAGCTGATGGTATTGGGTAAATGTCCGGACTGTTACGTCCAATACAAACCCAAAGTCGGAGAAACCGTAGATCAAATTGCGGGTTTAGCTGCCCTTACAACAGAGAAATTACTGTCTTTTAATGGGGTAAAACCCGGAGAAAATAATCGACTGCCTGCTTTCTGGCGAATCCCCATTACATCATCTAATTTACAAAAGACTTCTGGCGGATTACCTGTTTATCATGTGATAGAGCGGGGGGATAATCTGTATCGTATTAATCTCATTTATTTTCAACCTGGTATTTCACAACTACAGGAATGGAATGCACTTAAAGCCAATTCGCTCAAAGACGGGGAGTTGTTGTTAATTGGATATTTGGGTACGGCTACAACACCTGTTACTGTAACTACAACACCCATTCCGGTTATTCCTCCTCCCGCTCCATCTCCGGTTTACATAACGGACAGTAGTTCTATAATCAGGAATGAAAGAATCGAGGCATCCGCCTCTGAAGGATATTTTGCTGCTGCATTTAATAATGCCGTAAAAAGTAAAAGCTGGCAGGAGCGAAGCGGGTTATGCGCAACTTTCAAATCAATCACAGGGTGGAGTGACCAGCGTTATTATGTGCTCATGAATGATGTGCCGGTTGGTTCGATTGTAAGAATATCTGCCGGAGGAGAAAAATTCATTTGTGCTAGTGTACTGGGACCCATACCGGATTTGAAAGTTAATAAAGGATTGCTGGCACGGATGAGCAATGCCGCTGCAAGTCAGCTTGATTTAGGTGAGTCAATGTTTTCTGTAACCATACAAATCGTTCAATAAAAAAAGTTACTTCATGAAATGCATCTTTTCTCTTCTTGTCTCATTTTCTGTTTTTACAGTAACTGCCCAGTATGGTGTAATTGGTATTCAGGAATTTCGTCAGCAAGTAGCTACCGGAAAATATCAGTTGCTTGACGTTAGAACTGCCGGAGAATATAGACAGGCACACATGTCCAATGCCTTGCAGGCGGACTGGACCAGGCAGGAGGAATTTGTAGAGCGGGTGAAATACCTGGATAAAAACAAGCCGGTCTTGATCTACTGTGCTTCCGGAGGAAGAAGTGGTCAAGCCGGACAATGGATGGTACAGCAGGGGTTTACTAAGGTAGATAATATGGCGGGTGGTATGATTGCCTGGAAGCAAGCCGGTTTGCCAACCATCAGTGAGGAGGGCTTACCCTCCATGACTATGCAAGAGTATAATAGAATCATTCAGGCGGCTCCAGTTGTGCTGGTAGATTTTGGTGCCGAATGGTGTCCGCCGTGTAAAAAAATGGAACCTGTGTTGACCGAGTTACAAAACGAATTGAAAGGCAAGTTTATGTTGGTAAAAGTGGATGGTGGAAAAGATACGGATGTACTACAAGCGAATAAAGTATCAAGTTTGCCTGTTTTTGTTGTGTATAAAAATGGGAAAGAGACCTTTCGTGCTCAAGGGGTACTGAAGAAAGAAGAACTAAAAGCCAGGTTACAATAATTAGATGGAAGAAGGGCGATAGCCACGAAGAAATTCTGTAGTCAGCATTCTCTTTTTTCCCTCCAGTTGAAGTGATTCCACGTGTATCCATCCATCAGAGCAGGCAAAACTCAAAGTAGACTTTCCATCAGACACCACCTGGCCCGGTTCTTTGGAATGATTCGATTTTTCGGGTGTTGCGGTATAAATTTTTAAAGTCTTCCCATCCAATTTCGCTATCGCACCCGGGTGAGGAGATAAAGCCCTTATTTGATTGTAAATGGTTTGGGAAGATTTGTTCCAATCAATGATACAATCTTCTGCAAAAATTTTAGGGGCATGGTGTAAACTTCCCTGCATCAATTCATCCTGCGGCATCTCTTGTAATTTTCCGGCTGCGATTAAATTCAATGCTTTTACCAGCAATTGTGCTCCCGACTTACTTAGTACTTCATATAATTCTCCTACAGTTTGTTTTTCCCCAATAGCTACAGATTCCTGCAATAGAATACCACCTGTGTCGATGGCATGCTGCAAGCGGAAAATAGTAACTCCGGTTACTGTTTCCCCATTCATGATTGCCCTGTGTATCGGAGCCGCGCCCCGGTATTGCGGGAGGAGGGATGCGTGTACATTGATTGTTCCTAGTGGTGGCATACTCCAAACCACTTCCGGCAGCATTCTAAAGGCAACTACTACCTGAATATCGGCATTCAATGACTTTAATTGTTCCAGAAAGAGAGGGTCTTTTAATTTTTCCGGTTGAAGAATGGGTAAACTGTGTTCAACAGCATATTTTTTGACCGCACTGGGTGTAGGTTGAAGTCCCCTACCAGCAGGTTTATCGGGGGCGGTTACAACTGCAACTACCTGCATGCCATCATTGATGAGTGCCTCCAGAGAGACGACTGCAAAATCAGGGGTGCCCATGAAAACAATCCGAAGAGAATGTGCCTGCATCTGCCAAAAATAAGATGAAACAAGCTACCCTAATAAATTACATATATTTTAAGGTGTAATTTTTTGTTCTTCTATATCGTGGAATTGAAAATATGGGGTAAGGGTTGTATTTTACACCCGGAATCCTTGTGAAACAGGTCGATGCATTTTCTTTCGTACACCTCGAAAGTAGGGCAGGGGGTTGTTTGGCGATGGCCTCCATTCATCTAAAAAAGAAAGTATGCAACAAGTAAAACATGGTGATACTGTGCAAGTGCATTATCACGGCAAGCTCGGCGATGGATCCACTTTTGATTCATCCGCCGGAAGAGAACCTCTTGAATTTGAAGTGGGAAGCGGCATGGTAATTCCCGGTTTTGATGCGGGTGTTACAGGTATGGTCGTTGGTGATAAAAAAACAATCGTCATCCCTGCAGATCAGGCCTATGGGCCAAAAATGGATGATCGCATCATGGATTTCCCCCGTGCTCAGTTCCCTCCCGATATGGTTCCTGAAGTAGGGATGCAATTGGCTATGAGTAATGGAAGCGGACAACAAATTCCGGTTCGCATCATTGAAGTAAAGGAAGAAGTTGTAACCCTGGATGCCAACCATCCTCTCGCAGGCGAAGCCCTTCATTTCGATTTGGAACTGGTAGCTATCACCAACTCTAAATCATTGATTATTCAACCCTGATGGTATTCATAGGATTATAATTGATCGGGTTCTGCCAAAAAGCAGGACCTTTTTTTATATCCTACTTGTCAATAGTACCATTTTAATTGGATGATTAATCTCACTTTGACTGGCATCTTGATGAATTGGCCGAAGGGTTTCAGATTTTCGACCAATCAATTCGTATTGCATTTATTTTTGTACCATGCTTGAACGGGAAATGTATACTGCGGCAGATCGACTGATGCGATATGTTCAAATCGATACTACCAGTGATCCGGATAGCACCAGTTTTCCGAGTACAAAGCGACAACTAGATCTTAGTCGACTATTGGTAGATGAATTGAAAAACATGGGCATAGCCGATGTGTTGCTAAATGAAGATGGTTATGTAATTGCGCGCATTCCTTCCAATGTAGCTGAGAAAGTGCCTGTGATTTGTTTTTGTAGCCATGTCGATACCAGTTCCGATTGCCCAGGTTCGGAAGTAAAGCCAATTCTTCATGAAAATTATGATGGGTCAGATATTGTATTACCTGATGACAGAGGACAGGTGATCAGTATATCTGAATTTCCCTACCTGAAAAATCATTTGGGGAAATCTGTTATCACAGCTTCGGGTAAAACTTTATTGGGAGCTGATGATAAGGCAGGTATTGCCATTATCATGAATGCCATGGAGGTTTTACAAAAACAAACCTCTATACCGCACGGTCCATTGGTTATACTCTTTACACCCGATGAAGAAACCGGTAGAGGTCCCGAAAGATTAAATGTAGAGGAATTGGGAGCTAATGTAGGATACACCCTCGATGGGGGCGAATTAGGCATGTATGAGGAAGAAACATTCAATGCAGATGAAATCATTCTTACATTCGAAGGAGTGGCAGCCCATCCCGGGTATGCAAAAAATAAGATGATCAACGCCATTAAAGCAGCCGCCTCTTTTCTGGAAAAATTAAATACAGTCATGCCGGCACCCGAAAGAACTGAAGGTCGGGAAGGATTTATTCATCCCCATACCATGAATGGCACTGCAGAGTCCGCTAGTATCCGACTGCTCATCAGGGATTTTGATGAAGCGGAATTGGTGGGGAAGAAAAATGTAGTTGACCAACTAGCCCGCGAAATTGCAGGAGTATGGGGAATTCAATATCAATTAGAACTTCGGGAACAATACAGAAGTATGAAACCCATTGTTGATCAATATCCTCAGATACGCCTGCATACCGAAGTGGCCTACCAAAGGGCGGGTGTAGACATGACAGTAGTACCTGTGCGGGGAGGAACCGATGGGAGCCGCCTGAGTCATTTGGGATTGCCTTGCACCAATATTTTTACCGGGATGCAGGGTATCCATAGCCGCCGGGAATGGGTTGGCGTATCCGATATGGAACGTTCGGTTGACGTGCTGTTTGAACTGGTGCAGGTTTGGGC
>JBJTJJ010000291.1:0-3188 GCA_046095445.1 Sediminibacterium sp. | reverse complement strand
GATCATGTTGTTCTATTACCCCCAGACAATCCGGCGGAAGCAATAGCCCCGCTTCATTTTCATTTGTTCGTGAATCCAGCCAAAGCAGGTGACAGTGTAGGTATCAATCACCAGTCACTGGTGAGCGACACTAATGCATTGATCAATCAGGTGTCTGCCTTGCGGCAGGAAGGGTACCGGGAAATTCTCGTAGAACAATACATCGCAGGCAGAGAGCTGACCGTATTAGTCGCAGCCGACCCGGATGGAAAAACAGTTCACAGCTTCCAGCCGGTGGAATATATTTTCCCGGAGGGCTATGCCTTCAAAACATACTCTCTTAAAACATCTGAACTCCACCCCAACGCCAATCGGCTCTGCACCGATCCTGAATTAAGTTCGGCTCTTCACACCGCCGCAGAAAAAATTTTTCGTCTCTTCAACGGAGTCGGCTACGCCCGCATGGATTTTAGAGTGGATGAATCGGGTATTATCTATTTTCTGGAAGTCAATTTCACCTGCTCTGTCTTCTACACAGATGGATATGAGGGCTCTGCAGATTATATTTTGCAAAATGACTCCAGGGGACAAGCAGGTTTTTTACAACTAATCATTGAGGAAGGAATAGCGAGGCACCAAAGGAAGCAAAAAAAATATACGATGCGGGGGAATTCGCTTGCCGGTTATGGCATCTATGCCAATTGCTCTATCGCAGCCGGAGAGGTTATTTTTGATGGGGAAGGAAAAGCGCAACGCCTGATTACGGGTCGCTATGTCGACAAGAACTGGAACAAAGAAGAACAGGTAACTTTCAGCCGTTATGCCTATCCTCTCAGCCGGGAATTATTTTTATTGTGGGATGATAATCCGGCAGAATGGGCTCCTCAAAATCACCACTGCAATGCTAATACCCAATATGACGGACTCAATGTAATTGCTTTGAGAAATATCGAAGCTGGAGAAGAATTGACCCTCGATTATGCTGATTTTTTAGATGAACACATGATGCCTTTTCAGTGTCGCTGTAATAGTTCTCAATGCAGGGGACTGATCCAGGGGAAGCCGGGTAATACCATGACCGCACGGGAAGAATCACTGCTGGATAAAAAGTCCGATGAGTAGTCCCGAACCCAATTGATAGTTTCTACGAAGCAAGAACCTGTGAAGTAATAAATTCAAGTGCACGCTCTTCTGCCCAGGTATTGGCTGAACCGGCCTGTAAGAACCCACAATGTCCGCCCCGCTCAGTGATCTCCAGATGAAGATAAGGATGGTCTTTTGCCAGTTCTTCACAAAAACATTCCGGCGCAAGGAATGGATCGTTGGCTGCCTGCACAAGCAAAGCAGGTACTTGTAATTGATGTAAGAGTGGTTTTACACTGGCCTGGCGGTAGAAATCAATAGCATCATCATAGCCGTGCAGGGGCGCAGTGTATTGGTTGTCAAACTCAATGAAATTGGTAATACGGTGATATTGATGATTATTGATTACCGTTGGAAATCGTATGGACTTTATTTTTATTTTCTTTCCGAGTTTCCGCAAAAACCGTCGGGTATAGAATTGATTGCCGGGCTTCATCAGTTCCAGTACCCCGCTATATAAATCACAGGGAACTGAAAAGGCTACAGCCCCTTTAACTTCTACAGGTACCCAACGAGGATTTTCAGATAAGACGCGCAGGGTTAAGCTGCCACCCATACTGAATCCTACCAAAACGATGCGTTGATACTGCTTGTTGGTGATGGCATGTTCGATTACTGCTCTTAAATCTCCGGCATCCCCATGGTGATAAAAGCGAGGTAGGCGATTGATCTCACCACTGCAGCTGCGACAATTCCATCCCAGTGCATCAAAGCCCTGCTGCACAAAAAGGTTGGCCATCCCGGTTACGTAATGCCTGGAAGCATCTCCTTCCAAACCATGGGTAATAATAACAAGATCTTTTGTTGGCGTAGGTGACAGCTTCCAATCGAGATCAACAAAGTCACCATCTGCCAGTTCCAATCGCTCGCGGGTACTGTATTGAAACTTCACCCGCCGGAACAAACTCGGCCAGATGGTTTCCCAATGCCCGTTCAGCATCCAGAAGGGTGGTTGGAAAGATGGACCGGGAAGTAAGGGCATACAATTGATTGATGTGCAAAGGTAAAAGGTTCATTGGCTATTCCTGTTATCTCGATGTCATATCTCTTGAAAAATTAAACTGAAAATAAAAATCACTCACGTGAATTAACTAACTTTCAGAGACCAATAACCGCACCATGATCAAACACTCACTGGTTAGTCTCTTGCAGCCACTTTCTTTCTTCAATACCAGAAGAACAAGAGAAATATTTAAGGTGAATCCAACCAGTACACCTGTTAGAACAGAAGCAGAAGAAACCGATATACATGTATTTGATTTCAATGCCGGTTCCCTGGAAGAAAAACGATTTCCCAGGGTATCCGATTGCTTTCAATTCCGCGACAACAACAATGTTACCTGGATTAATATTGATGGAATCCGCAAAGCAGATGTAGAAGAAATCTGCCAGCATTTCAATATCCACTACCTGATTGCAGAAGACATTCTGAGTATCGGTCAGCGGCCTAAAATGGATGAACTGGATCCGGTACTCTATTGTCTGTTGAACATGCTGTATTTTAATGAATCGAACGGGTCTGTTGAAACTGAGCAGATATCACTGGTACTTGGAAAAGGATTTGTTATCAGTATTCAGGAGATCCCTGGTAAAGATGTATTCGGTACCATTCGGGAAAAACTCAAACTAGCCGGAAGTAAACTGCGTTCCGGTGGTGCAGATTATCTCTATTACTGCCTGCTCGACATGATCGTGGATCACTACTTTGTTGTCATGGAAAAACTCAGTACCCGTATTGAACAGATTGAAGAAAGAGTCATTCGCCGCAGTGACAAACGAGCACTCGCTGAAATCAACAATCTTAGAAAAGAACTTTTCGTTCTCAAAGGCAATGTGAGTCCGGTTAGAGACCTCATCAATGGCTTCATTCGTTCAGAGAGTGACTTACTGGAAGAAAAAAATACCAAGTATTTCAAAGACGTGCTCGACCACATCATCCAGGCCAATGATCTGGCAGAAAACCTGCGCGATCTGATGATCAACGTTCAGGATCTCTACATCAGCCAGGTAAACCTGAAAATGAATGAAGTCATGAAAGTAATGGCTATTGTTACCTGCGTGCTGAC
>JBJTJJ010000290.1:0-2529 GCA_046095445.1 Sediminibacterium sp. | reverse complement strand
TTTTCTCAAAGGTAGGGATTCGGAATTTTGCCACTTCCCTCAGATTTTCCCCTCCCTTTACATTTCGAAGCGTATGAAAACGAAAGAAGACATCGTCAGCAACTGGTTACCCCGCTACACCGGAGCCCGGCTGGAAGACATGGGTAAGTACATATTGCTCACCAATTTCAGCAACTACGTTTCTCTCTTCGCTAAATGGCATAAAGTTAAAGTGATAGGTCAGGACAGGCCGATGCAATGTGCAACTGCCAATGGTATCACCATCATCAACTTTGGAATGGGAAGTCCGGGTGCGGCCACAATCATGGATCTTTTAACGGCCATTTCACCTGAAGCAGTGTTGTTTCTCGGGAAGTGTGGCGGATTAAAAAAACGCAACAAATTGGGGGATTTGATCTTACCCATTGCAGCCATTCGGGGGGAAGGTACCTCTAATGATTATTTCCCTCCGGAAGTACCTGCGATGCCGGCATTCGCACTACAAAAAGCCATATCCACTACCATAAGAGATTATCAGGTAGATTACTGGACGGGCACTGTTTATACCACCAACCGCAGGGTATGGGAACATGATGAGGCATTCAAAGAATACCTTACCCGCGTGCGAGCTTATGCAATAGACATGGAAACCGCCACCATTTTTACGGTTGGCTTCTACAATAAAATTCCTACCGGTGCCCTGTTGCTGGTGAGTGATCAACCGATGATTCCTGAGGGTGTAAAGACGGAAGCCAGTGATAAGAAAATCACTGCCAACTATGTGGAGACACATCTCAAAATCGGTATCGATTCATTGAAGCAGTTGATCAATAACGGACTCACCGTTAGACACCTGCGGTTTTAATCTTTCCAAAGAAAGGGAAATAGAATCACTGATAGTAATACGACCATGATGTCGAGTGCTATCAGCAGTAAAATCATTTCAAGCAGTCCCGATTGAATAACGGATGAAAATGCAATAGCAGCAATTTTCATCAATAATAATAATTGAGGAATAATCAGTGGGAATCCCATGACTGCCATCAGTGCTGTAGATTGTCTCGCCCTAGCCGCGATGGCTGCTAAAAAGGTAAATACGAGGCCAATGCTGGCACCACCTAAACAGGTGATCAATAAAAATTTTCCTGCGTGTTCCAACGGATTGCCCAATAGCAGGGTGAAGAGAAGAAGAGAAAGCAATCCCATGCCTGCCATGAGCAGCATATTGAACAAGAGTTTTGACAAGACGAAATCTCTGGCACCGGCAATGGTATAAAAGTATAGTAAGCGGCCATGGCTTTCCTGCAAAAAACTTTTGGCAACTGCATTTACACAAACAAAGAGTAGTACGATCCAGAATAAGCCATTCCAGCTTTTTTCATCGGGTTGCCCCATGGTCTGGTAGATAACAAAAATGGTGGAAGCTACATACAACAACATGCCATAGAAAGTATACTGCTGTCTGCTCTCCAGTAACAGGTCTTTTTTAACCAACTGCCATATCAGGGACAATGATTTCATGGGAGCCCTTTAGTGTTCATGGTAGCATTTACGACAACGCGGTTCATAGGAGTCTGTTGCTCCCAGTAATATATGACTGTCATCGGCAGCTTTACGGTAGGAAATGTTGGCGAGGTTCCCGCATTTGACACAGATAGCATGCAGCTTAGTAATGAAATCAGCTACTGCCAGCAATTGCGGCATCTGGCCAAAGGGCTTACCTAGATAATCCATGTCGAGGCCGGCAACAATTACTCTTATTCCTCGGGCTGCGAGTGTCTCACAAACACTTACTATCTGGTCATCAAAAAATTGAGCTTCATCAATTCCCACAACATCTACCTGATCTGCGAGTAGCAGTATTTTCTGTGAATGATCAATGGGAAAAGAGCCGATGGAATTGGCATCATGACTCACCACAGCTTCTTCATTATATCGAATATCGAGAGCAGGTTTAAATATCTCTACTTTGAGATTTGCAATGCGGGCTCTTTTCAATCTTCGGATAAGTTCTTCCGTTTTTCCACTGAACATACTGCCACAAATGACCTCGATGGAACCCCTTCGTTCTCCTGTAATATTCGGTTCTATAAACATAATAATACTAAAACCCCTGTTTTTACGTTGTTGTTGATAGCAGAAGGTGATTGCTGACCCCAAATGTATTACATCCGATGGAAAGAGCAGGCTACCTCATCAATAAATTGAAGGAGCAACATTATCAACAGGAACCGCCAACGCATCTCCTGCTCACCCTCGACCTCCTCCGCAAGGAACTCATGGCTCAATTACAAGCCGATCCAGTCAATGTTACCCTGCCCCCTGAACTGGCTGCCCTTCGTCCCGACCCCCCAAAAAGACCGGCTGACAATGCACTCTATGAAATGGATCTTGCGAAGGACCTGCCCACTTTCGCCCACCAGAATTTTTGTCCCTTGCCCACGGAAGAAAAAATATCAGATAAAATTTCCGCTGATTCAACAGCCAACCATAACCTGCCTTCTTCTGTAGATGAAGAAGATATTTTATCCTCTAATACACCTGTCAAAG
>JBJTJJ010000289.1:0-1067 GCA_046095445.1 Sediminibacterium sp. | reverse complement strand
GTGTAGTAAGTTACTTCTTTTCCATTTAAAATATACTTACCATTTATTTCTTCCAATTGATTGTGTTCATAAGTCGTTATCAATCGACGATAAATATCAATATTGGCAGGAGTCAGTTCTACCCGATCGCCTTTTTTAGGAATACGTAAAGGACCAAAATTGTCAATTGTCCATGGATAAAGGGCTTCGTTGTTGGGAAATGTTTGGCCCACCATATTATCTGAATACAGTGTAACGGATCTTACATTCGAAAGTGATTTTACCTTTGCTGCCTCCGCAGGAGTCATATTAATGACGAAAACATCTGTCTGACCAGATGCGAATCGAATCTGATCCTTGGGATTATCGATATCAATTCCCAGCTCACTCAATAAGAATTCACTGTTGATCGGACTTCCGTCTGTTTGTACCAAATATTCGGTTTGAGAGGTAGGTGACTGAAATGCGGGTTGACCATTGATATACAATACCCCTGACTTTACCTCCAGCTGATCGCCAGGAACACCAACACACCGCTTTATATAGTTATCCGTTTTATCCATGGGGTGAACCAATACGGGATACCGCTCATTCAATGCTTCCCTATTACCGTTGAACTCATTCCTTAGAACATCGTAATAGGGCACCAAACTGCCATGGTCTTCATCATTTATAATGGTATCACCAGCAGGAAAATTAAATACCACTACATCATTCCGCTGTATAGAAGAAAGAGCCGGCAGGCGTTTATACGGAATTTGAACTTCTTTGACATAGGAGGGAGCTGTCTTGCTGAATGGCATGAAGTTATGAACGAAAGGAAATGAAATAGGGGTCTGAGGAATTCGGGCACCATACGACATCTTATTCACAAAAAGGAAGTCATTGACCAACAATGTTTTTTCCATACTTCCGGTAGGTATTACGTAGGCCTCGAAAATAAAACTTCGAATAAGGGTAGCTGCCACAACAGCAAAAACTGCAGCATCTATCCATTCCCTGGAAACCGGCTTGTGGTAATGTTTTAAAGTCTCAGGACCATGCCATTTTACTTGTGAGGAGAAACCAAGATAAGGGAAATACAAAAA
>JBJTJJ010000288.1:0-2166 GCA_046095445.1 Sediminibacterium sp. | reverse complement strand
GATTGAACTGATAATAACTGAACAGCAATGTTCCCAGCAATAATATAAAAAACTGCATGGGCACTTTCACCAAGCCATTCATGAGCAAACCAAGGCGACTCTGTGTATTGTCTTTGGCGGTGAGATAGCGCCCCACTTGTGACTGATCTGTTCCGAAGTAAGAGAGGGCGAGAAAAAATCCTCCTATTACGCCACTGATGATGTTGTATCGGTCCTTCCAGTCAAATCCCTTTTCTGAAATACCGGTGGTGATGATATTGAGTTTTCCGGAGGCACCACTCACGCGAAGCGCATCGCTGAAACCAACTCCTTCGGGCAGGTAGTGAACGACATAATATCCTGCAATGAACATGCCACCAAAAATAATCAGCAACTGCAGTTGTTGGGTATAAGCAACGGCGCGGGCACCGCCACTCACGGTATAAATGATGAGCAACCCTCCCATGAAAATATTGGTCCAAAAAATATCCCAGCCCATGAGGGAAGACAAAATCAAAGAGGGGGCATAGATGCTGATGCCGGTGGATAAACCCCGGGAGAGTAAAAAAAGTGTAGAAGTGAGTACGCGGGTTTTGAGATCGAAGCGTTGCTCAAGGAATTCATACGCTGTAAAAACTTTCAGCTTATTGAATAATGGCACAAAGCTCACAGCTATTACGATCATGGCCAGCGGCAAACCAAAATAGTATTGCACGAATCGCATCCCATCTGTGAATGCTTGTCCGGGTGCAGACAGGAAGGTAATTGCGCTTGCTTGTGTTCCCATGATACTCAAAAGAACGAGGTACCAGGGCATGGAGCGGTTGCTTAAAAAATATCCTTCCAGGTTTTTGCTGGTGCGGCTTTTGTACAATCCATACGTCAGAATGAGCAGCAGGGTAGCACACAATACTATCCAATCAATCTTACTCATGCGAAGGTTTTGGTGAGCCAGGAAAAAAAGATGATCTCAATGATTAATACAACAATCAGTAACACATACCACGCAGAAAAGCTGCCCATAGGTGGCAGTTCATCAGTTGCCGGTGCTGAGTCGGCGGGGAGGAAATCGTTGTTGTTATTGTTCTGCATGTTATTGCTTTAATACTTTAAGAACGATAATTTATTTTTTTGCCAATCCACCAGCCAGTAAACCCAGTAGCAACCCGATGATCAGTCCGATCTTCACATTCTTCAAAAACAAACCAATCAACACTCCGATGGCAACGATGGTAAAAATTCCAATGCGTCTTTTTTGTTGCATATCAGGGTTGATTCTTAGGTAATGCCACCAGGTTGGCGAGGATACGGTAAGCCCCGGGAACACCTGCCGGAAGTTGGCGGAACAACACCAGTCCGACATACGTGATATTCCCTTTACCATAAGGTGCAGTGATGAGACTACCTCCTTTGGTTGCAGGTTTTTCCCCACTATCTGCCATTGCTAATAGGGAAGAAAATCGATTGTCGGTTTGTTCTGCGTGGTAGGTACTTCTCTCCTGCACCCAACCATCAAAATCTGCTGCTGTAATGGTATTGGGGAAGTTCAGCAGTGGATGCGATGGTTGAAGGAAGGTTACCGGCGCATTTTCTTCTGTTACACGTTGAGAAGAGTTCACCCGGAAGGGATAGGGCCCGGCAGTGATGTTCTTGATACCTACCTGATTGCTCTTCATGTATTGAATGATCAGATGCCCCCCATTCTCAATATAGCGATTCATCACCTCATTGCGGTTGGAGAGGTATTCATATATATTATAAGCACGGATGCCGGTAATGATTGCATCAAATTGGCTGAGGTAAGGCATTTGCAGATCAGCTTCTCCAAGGGTCACTACCTCGTAACCGAGTTGCTGCAATGCCTCCGGAATCTTATCGCCAGCGCCGGGAATATAGCCGATTTTCTTACCTACGGTTTTTACAGAGAGGGCGATCAGGTTGGTCTTGGCGGGGGCAAAATAAGTAATGGTGGGAATATGATCATACGCAATGATGCGCGTACTTCCTGCGTATACGGATGCATCATTGCTCTGCAAGGTCACTTCTTCTTTTTGATTGATGGCAACGGCAGTTGTCGTGAGCGTGCTGCTGATGCGCGCATTGTCATCCCAATTATTTCCGGATTTAGCGGCCTGAAATAACTGGTTACCTGTGATGATTACCTCAGGTGCTAACTTTGTTTTGCCC
>JBJTJJ010000287.1:0-1574 GCA_046095445.1 Sediminibacterium sp. | reverse complement strand
AGATTTTACTTTCCGTGAAATCATCGCCAAATCTTTCGTACAATTTTTGAGCAATGTCTTCGTGGTCGTTCCAGTAGATGGGTGGTTCAAAGTGCGTCATACTAATATTATACGGGTGGATTAAATTATTCCCCTAAAAACTGTGTCTGATCAGGTAATGTGATGGATATTTCCCCATTACCTGCCAGTAAGATACATTGACAACCTAACCGGGAATTCAGCCGGGGATTTACAGCCCGGTCAATAAAATCTTCTTCCTTATCAGAAATAGGTTCCAGGTGCTGATCTCCGGTGTTTACGTAAAGGTGACAGGTACTGCAGGCACATACGGCACCACAATTGTGGTGCAACTCGATACCATTATCCAGACAAACCTCCAATAAGCTTTGGTCATGCTCCACCTGCTCAATTGTTACCGGTTCCAACCCCTTTTCCTCGAATGAAATATGAATCTTGTGCATAGAATAGCGCAAAAGTATCTCAAATGCCTATAAAACCCATCAGCAAAAGAAATGTTTACTGAAAAAAGTTAAAGATGTGCCCGCTTCATTACCCGGATTGTTGACATCAAGTGTGATTCATAACAGATTGTTTAAAAGCAATGTTTGGGTTTCATGTATCTTTGCGCGCATGAAAAGTAAAACAGCGGAAGCGCTGGCCATTGCCTACCACCGCTGGAGAATTGAGTTAATTGGTCTATTTTCTCCCCGTCTCGCAGCTCAAAAAGCTTACTTATTATTTACGGTACCGCCACCCCCCCGAAAACCCCTTCCACATCCACAATTGGAGGAATCCAAAGCCATAGATTTTAATTTTCGAGATTTCACTGTCCGTGGCTATCGATGGGAGCCCCACCAAGCCAATGGTAAAAAGGTCTTGCTGGCTCATGGATTCCGAAGCTATGGCCTGAAATTTGAACACCTGGCGAAAGCTTTGATCGAAAAGGGATACACTGTCTTTGCTTTTGATGCCCTAGCCCATGGTAATAGTGAAGGGAAGAAAGTGGAGGCTATTAGCTACAGGGATATGATTCTTGAGGCCGATCGAATTTACGGCCCATTTGTAGCGGGTGTTGGGCACTCGTTTGGGGGATTATCATTAGCACTGGCGTCTGAAAAATTTGCTGAGCCAGCCGGCCGAAAAATTATTTTTATTGCCCCCGCCACCGAAACCAGTCGTTCAATTGGGGATCTATTCCGTATTATTCCTGTTAGACAAGTCATCCGGGATGCATTTTTCGATTTGGTCAAGGAAATGGCAAAATTTCCAGTCTCTCATTTTTCAGTCAATAGGGTAGTTCAATACACCCCTTGCTCTGTTCTGTGGATCCATGACGAAAATGATGAGATATGTCCTTTATCAGACCTGCAGCCTAGTCTGGACAAGCATCCGGCGAATGTTCAGTTCTTGATTACGAATGGTTTAGGTCATAATCAGGTCTATAAAGATCCTGGTGTGGTGAGCCATCTCGTAGAGTTTATTAACAACCCGTAAAGTTGACTTTTTTTTGATTTTCGCCGTTTCACCTAATATTGCATCGCTGAGAACCAGCAAAATTTGGTTGAAACCAGATT
>JBJTJJ010000286.1:0-2732 GCA_046095445.1 Sediminibacterium sp. | reverse complement strand
GTAAAATCTATCGTATACGATTTACTGATTTATTGCAATGGATCCTGGAAATTCCTCAGTTCAAAGGTACCCGGGAAGAAAGCAATGAAGGTCATCTGGAGATGATACAAAGTGCTTGGGTCTATGAGTGGCGCGACAATCAGTCCTAACTTCAATCATCAAAAAACAAAAGCCATCGAACATTTTCAACACATTACCACTTTCGTTCTGGATGTTGATGGTGTATTAACAGACGGAAATCTCTGGTTACTTCCCGGGGGAATACAGGCACGTAAAATGAACATCCGTGATGGATACGCTTTACAGTTAGCCATCAAAAAAGGTTACCGCATTTACATTCTCTCCGGGGCAGTTTCCGAGGAATCTCGCGATCGATTGATGAGATTAGGAATTACAGATATTCAGATGGGCATAAAAGACAAGACCGGCGCATTGTCCGCTTACATGCTGCAGCATAGTCTTACCCCCGCCAATATTTTGTATATGGGAGACGATCTACCTGATCTGTCGGCGATGAGACTGGTAGGTACGCCTTGTTGCCCTGCAGATGCTGCTGCAGAAATCAAACAATGTTCAGTTTATATTTCTCCTTTCAACGGGGGTGCCGGTTGCGTCCGTGATGTGGTAGAAAAAGTTTTGAAGCTGAGGAATGATTGGGAAGAAGATGTTACAGTAGCATCTATCTGAGTCGGAAATGAAATTTTATCTTTCATCATAACAATAACCTTTCTTTGATTGCCTTCCTGAGACTGGTACGCTGGCAGAACCTTCTCTTCATTGTAATTACACAATGTTGTTATGAGTATGGAATTTATCTTCCCATCTACAAAACACATGACCTGCGCCAATTCATTTTTCTGGTCATTGCTTCTGTACTCATAGCTGCGGCTGGATATATCATCAATGATTATTTTGACCTGAACATTGACCAAATCAATAAACCGGATAAGGTCGTTGTGAATCATGGGGTCAGCAGACGATGGGCTATTTTCTGGCACATGTTATTGAGCTTATTGGGATTTTTTTTCACTGTATTAGCGCTGTCTCCCTTTCAATTTTGGTACCTGGTGTTGGCTAACCTGCTATGCATAGTTTTACTTTGGCTCTACTCGACCAATTTCAAAAGACAACTGCTGATTGGTAATATTGTTATCTCCATGCTAACCAGTTGGGTGATACTAATCATCTATTATTCCAAAACCCCTATCACCTTTGAGTCTGTTACTTCGACGGATTCAGCAGATATCCGGTTATTCAGGTTGACTACTCTATATGCAGCATTCGCTTTCGTTATCTCATTGGTAAGAGAAGTATTGAAAGATATGGAGGACCGAATTGGTGATCTGCAATATGGTTGCCGAACGATGCCCATAGTATGGGGACTTCAGGCATCAAAAGTTTTCATTTATGTATGGCTTATCGTACTTGCAGGGACACTGCTTTTATTACAATTTTATGTGATTGCTTACGGGTGGTGGCTCAGTATTTCGTATTGTTTATTGCTGATTGTTCTTCCAGTTTTACTTGTACTGCAAAGACTGGCATCTGCCCAAACTCAACATGATTTTCACTCTTTGAGTAGAAGGGTAAAATGGATCATGCTAACTGGTATTCTTTCCATGTTATTTTTTGCCTATTATTTTTGATTATGGCTATTTATCTTCCTCCGATTATCCTCGCTTCACAATCTCCCCGCCGTCGTCAATTGCTGGAATGGGCGGAAGTGGAATTTACCGTAGAGGTAATTCCAACAGATGAAACATACCCGCCTGATTTGCCGGTTGAAGAAGTGCCAGTTTTCATCGCGCGGGAAAAAGCCCGCAGGGTCAATGAATCGCGCAACCCACATCACCTTACCCTGTTGGCTGCTGATACTATTGTCGTTCTGGAGAATCGCATCATTGGTAAACCACAGGATGCTGCAGATGCCGAATCAATTTTAGCTGACCTGTCTGGTAAAACCCACCGTGTAATCACCGGGGTAGTGATCCAACATCCCCAGGTTGAAGTTGCCTTTGCAGAAATCACAGAAGTAATTTTTCATAGTTTATCTGCCAGTCAGATTAAACACTACGTGGAACGGTACCAACCTTTTGATAAAGCCGGTGCCTATGCTATACAAGAATGGATTGGAGTTGTGGGTATTCAATCCATTAAGGGTGACTTTTACAATGTCATGGGTCTTCCTGTTAGTCGTGTGGTGCAGGCACTTCATAAGCTTTCTCTCTATTGAAAAATCAGGTATTTATGTCATGCTCTGAGCTGCTAATTTTCCAGCTCAAAACAAGAGCACATGGAAGAGGAACTGTTACAGTATATCTGGCAACACCAACTATTTAATAACCAAGATCTTCAAACTTCTGCAGGTGAGCCGCTTCAGGTACTGCAGCCGGGTGAACATAACCTGCATCAGGGACCTGACTTTACCGGAGCAATGATTCGGGTGGGAACCACCTTATGGTGCGGTCAGGTAGAGTTGCATGGTAAATCTTCAGACTGGTACCGACATGGCCATAGTGGTGATCCTCATTATTCCAATGTGATACTTCATGTTGTTATGGAGGATGATCAACAGATATTGGATATTAATGGCTCTCCTTTGCCTGCCCTGGAACTACAAAGTAGAATTCCCTCCCATTTAGTTTCCAGGTTCCGAAAAATGATGGCACAAAACCAACCTATTATCTGTCGCTCATTTCTTCCGGTACTTTCACCGTCCGGTTGGAAAAAAT
>JBJTJJ010000285.1:0-3441 GCA_046095445.1 Sediminibacterium sp. | reverse complement strand
GACAGGAATAAAAAAGAATTGGCACTTGTTTTTACGGGGGATGAGTGGGGGGAAGGAATGCATCCAATTCGAACAACACTGCAGCAGGAAAACGTGAAAGCGGCCTTTTTTTTTACAGGAAGGTTTTATCGGAATGCTGCTTTTCATAAGGAAATACAAACCTTACATCGTTCCGGTCATTTACTCGGTCCGCACTCAGATCAACATCTGCTATACAATGACTGGAAAAAACGTGACAGCACTTTGGTGAAAAAGGACTCGTTGCTACAAGACCTGCGCAACAATCTTGCGGCCATGCGCTCAATCGGTCTCCCCGGGGAAGTTGCCCGGGGCTGGTACATTCCTCCCTATGAGTGGTGGAATGAAGAGGTAGCGGACTGGTTGAATGAATCGGGCGTTCGGCTCTTCAGTTGTACGCCTGGCCTGGGAACACCTGCTGATTATACCTATCCGGAGATGGGCGCATCCTACAAGACAAATAAGCAAATTCGTGCCATTCTTGACAAGGCGATGGAACAACAACCAACAGGATTTAATGGAGCTATATTGTTAATTCATGTAGGAACTGATCCGAGAAGAAAAGAGAAATTGTACCATGAACTGAAAGACATCATACAAATGGTGAAGAAAAATGGCTATAGTTTCCGGCGTATAGATGAATTATTGCCCCCGCAATAAAACATATTTACCAACGATCTTCTTCAGGAATATTTTCCTGCCCCGGAAATTGCTTTTTCATTTCTTCTCTTTTTTTGAGGCGCTCAATGATCAATGCAGCTATTAACATACCGGCATCTTGCCGGGGATTTTCAGCCAGTACCATTTTGAGCTTTGCTTCACTCACATCTAATCTGTATAATATTTGAACCAGTGCTGCAAAGTCATGCACAATGAGATGATTGATCTCTTTTGCGAGTTCTTCCGGACTCATTCCCGCCCATCGAATGATTTCTTGTTGCATGGGTAAAGTGGAGAAGCTATTTTATGCATATTAGTATTTTTCCATCACACCCAGACTAAATAGTGCGAAGTCATATTTTACCGGGTCATTGGGATCGAGTTGTCGTAATTTTTTTGTCAGTTCCAGTGCTGCCGCCCAGTCATTGTTCTTTCTTCGCAGCAATCCCAATTTTCTCGCTACCCGGGCAACGTGTAGGTCGAGGGGGCATATCAGCTCAGCGGGAGCAATCTGTTGCCATATTCCAAAGTCAACACCCTGCTTATCTTTGCGCACCATCCAACGGAGAAACATATTCAACCGTTTACAGGCCGAACCTCTTTCCGGAGTTGCAATATGCTTCCTGGTACGTTCGGGTGCGTCTTCCAATGAAAAGAAATACCGGTGAAAATGTGTCAATCTTTTCTTGGCAGGGTCCGTTAATTCGGGATAACTGTTGGCAGGAGCAATGAATGCTGTTTCCAGACTGTTGTGTTGCTGATAGTGGTGGTGCAGGAAGGCAATGAAATAAAGTAAATCTGTATCGTTGAAAGTGCGGTGCTTGAATTGCAATAATTTCTTCAGATCTCTGGAAGAATGTTGCAGACAAAATTGGTGTGGAGCCATGTCCATTCTTTGCAGCAGCTCCCTGCTTTTGTTGATGATGGTAGTTCGATTGCCCCATGCGAGCACCGCAGCGAATAATCCCGCTATCTCTATATCTTGCTGATGGCTAAAAAGATGCGGTATGCTAATAGGATCAGCAGGAACGAATCCGGCCTGGTTGTATCTGCTTACTCTTTCATCGAGCAGGACTTGCAACTCATTTTTTTTCAGCTTCTTGTTGGTTGCTGTCATAGGAGATGGTTCTTCCCGGTAGAAGGTTTAGCCGATGGCTTTGTTCAGGTCTTCTATCAGGTCGTCGGCATCTTCAATGCCAACGCTGATGCGAATGAGACTATCGGTTAGTCCGTTCTTGATTCTCTCTTCTCTGGGAATAGATGCGTGGGTCATGGTAGCCGGATGGTTGATAAGTGATTCGACGCCTCCAAGACTTTCTGCGAGTGAGAATAGGTGGGTAGATGAGAGAACACGGGTAACATTTTCAGGTCTGTTGTCTTTGAGTTCAAAACTCATCATACCACCGAAGCCTTTCATTTGCTGACTGGCTATAGCGTGGTTGGGATGATCGCTGAATCCACACCAGAATACTTTTGAAATGCCGGGATGGTTGCGCAGGAAATGAGCGATTTTTTCTCCGTTTTCGCAGTGACGTTGCATCCTAAGATGAAGAGTTTTGATGCCTCTCAGTACCAGAAAGCAATCCATTGGTCCGGGAACGGCACCACAACTTTTTTGAATGAAGTAGAGTTTATCGCGAAGGGTCGTGTCGTTCATGACCAGGCAGCCCTGGATCACATCACTATGTCCACCAAGGTATTTGGTAGAGGAGTGCATAACGATGTCTGCGCCCAGTGTCAGTGGATTTTGGAGATAGGGAGAAGCAAAAGTGTTGTCAACACAGAGCAACGCACCAGCCTCTTTGGCTATTTGAGCTGTGGCTGCGATGTCTGTAATGCTCATTAGAGGATTGGTAGGAGTTTCAATCCAAATAAGTCGGGTCTGAGAAGTGATTGCGCGCGCTATATTGTTGATATCGGATGTATCAACATAGGTAAATCTGATACCAAATGGAGCAAATATCTTTGAAAACAAACGGTAAGTTCCGCCATACATATCACCCGGAGCGATAACTTCATCTCCAGGAACTAAGAGTTTTATAACAGCATCGGTTGCTGCAACACCACTTGAAAAAGCCAGACCATATTGGCCATGTTCCAGTGCGGCAAGGGCTGTCTCCAGAGCCTGACGGGTTGGGTTTTGACTTCGGGCATATTCAAAGCCCTTGTTTTTACCGGGTGCCTCCTGCACATAGGTCGATGTTTGAAAAATCGGCGTCATAATGGCCCCTGTTGACGGGTCTGGCTGTGCGCCGGCATGGACATAGGTAGTGGCTGTTTTCATACTTTCTCTTTGTGCAAAGATGAGTGATTATCATGAAGAAAAAATGGCTAATCGCTCAGCGATTCGTTAAGCTGTCGGACGACATATTTTTTTAAGTCAGGAAAAAACAAAGAATAGTGTTGTTGAAATTGCGCATAATTCTTTTGTAACAAATCAAAGGCTTCCCGCGAAGCGTTAAAATACTTAGCCCTTCTTGCTAAACCATGAAAACTTTGTTCGATCTGTTGCAGGTGGCGGTAGTTGACCAGCCAATTGTATTCCGTCATGTAAGGAAGTAATTTTTGGAAACTGGCAGGCAACAAACTATTCCGTGCATTCAGTTCCGCATATACCGATTGTGAGAAGGCATGCCAGCCGGAAGCGGGCTCCTCATTATCATCCAGTGCAAGAAAATGGTCGTACACAATATCAATCAGTGCACCTGCATACGGCCCGGCGGCAGGATACAATATCACCTTGGCCTCTTTGGTGATAGGATG
>JBJTJJ010000284.1:0-3972 GCA_046095445.1 Sediminibacterium sp. | reverse complement strand
TCTGCATCTGAAGCACTGAAATCAAAAGTAAATGGTGAATTAAAACAAACAATAGCTGTGTCTCTTTGGGCGAATACCGGACTACTGTTTTTCGAATAATCTGTTCCATTGATAACACCGGGAATGGTGTTGGTATAGCTGACACCTATATTAGCCGAGTTACCTGATACATTGACTATTCCGGCAATTCTACAACATCTTTGAACAGTTAACGTATAGCCATCCGGATTGTCGGGGAGATCGGTTATTAATTCATATCTATCAATTAAATAACAAACACGGGGAGGATTACTAAGGCAGGGATTAAAAGTGGTCTTATCAGGATTATCAGTTCCGCTGAGTAAGACCGTTTCAGTTCTTATCAAGGTCCCTGTTCTTGTATTAAATATCCCTAGAAATACCCTGGCATCTCTTTGTCCAGCTGTAGAATTACAATCTAAATATTGGCGAACTGTAATCTGATAGCGAGAGGTACCTGGGGTTGCACCGGGTCCCTGATAGCTATACTGAATCCAGCCTCCTTTGAGGTGGGCTGCCTGAGCGGCAAAACCACTGAAAAAAAATAAAATTACCGGAAGCCAATATCTCATGAAATGGGAAATTAAGGAATGTTACCCGTCTATTCCACCAATGAAGATAAAAACTATCCGGCAATCGCTGCCCGAAAGCGTTGATTTAAAGAAGATTTTAACTGAAAAAAAGCCGGCTTTTGAGGAAGAAATGAGATGTCAGCCTGCGGCTGTAATATCCAAAATATAGTTCCTCAGGATTGACTTCAATTCATCGGGGGTTTCAAGCATACTCATGTGGCCCGCAGCTTCAATTCGATGCACAATAGGGTGCCGTAATAGAGTAGCTTGTAGTAGTAAATCATGAGCAGGTATCAGTTCATCATGGTTACCTATTACCAATAAAACCGGACAAGTTATATTCTTCAAAACATGGGTTCTGTCAGGGCGCTGGATCATGGCGTGGTAATAGCCGATCAGTGCTTCTGCTGAAAAGGATTGACCAGAGGTAACAAGGGCCTGAATTATTTCAGGATGATTTTCTCTGAACTTCTGTGCAAACAATCTGGGCAATGACAAGTGCAGAAAAGCTTTTGCCCCTGCAGATTTGATGTAAGCAATGGCTTGTTCTCTTTTCTGAGTTCGTTCATAAGAATCGGCATAGGCAGTTGAATGAATGAGACCCATACCCTTCAGCAGTCGGGGAAATAATTCCGCCATAGCCAATGCAATGTAACCACCCATGCTGTGCCCCAGTATGATGCAGGAAGATACCTGCTCCTGATCTAGCATCGCTTTCATCGCATGGGCAAGAGAATCGATGGTAAGGGGAGACGATTTCAGAAGGGCTGATTTTCCTGAGCCGGGCAGATCAGGTATCAATAGCGTTGCCTGTTGCTTCAGTTCATCATTGATTGACTCAAATACGGTGCTGTCTTCTCCGAAGCCATGTAATAAAAGCACGAACGGACCGGTGCCCGACTTCCTGTAGAACAAATTACTACCCTCGTAATTGAATTGCTTGTTTATCATCTTCTCGCCCAGCGTTTTTTCAACCACTGCCAGGAATGCCAACTCAAAGCAAGTACTGCCATGAATGACATCAGATAATAGATCCAGTCCCCCGCTTTTACGTAAATGCTCACATGGTCATTTACCGGCACTGGGTATTTCAGCGCTCCTTCTTTTGCCCAGGGCAATGTTGTGATGATATTTCCCTTTGGGTCAATGATGGCTGAGATGCCCGTGTTAGCAGAGCGTACGACCCATTTGCCTGTTTCAATGGCACGGAGTCTGGCAAGCTGTAAATGTTGGCGATGTCCGGGCGTATTTCCCCACCAGCCATCATTGGTAATAACTGTGAGTAAATTAGCTCCTTGTTTCACATATCCACCTGTGTACTCTCCGTAAATGCTTTCATAACAAATAATGGGTGCAGACTTGTAGGGGCAATCACTGTTTTGTAAAACTACCGGATTGGTAGATTTTCCATAACCGCCAGATGTTCCTCCAAACTGTTCAAACACAGGTGCCAGGAAACGTAAATAAGTCGGCATGGTTTCTACACCGGGAACCAATTTGCTTTTATAATAAAACTGCAGGGGTTGATTGAATTGCGCTAGCACTGCCGCATTCATTACATCATAATAATTCCCATTGGCATCGATGCGGGCAGTGGGAGATGTCTTTTCTTTTCCATAGTTGACAAACAACTCGATTCCACTCAATAAAGCGACTTTCGGATGCCGGTCGAGTAATGCAAAGATCGGCTGGTAATAAGTGTTCGCTACTGTATTGTGTTGCCAATCGCCAGCACTCATGGCTGTTTCAGGCCAAACAACCAGGCGGGTATTGCTATCAATCTGTTGTTCGGTCAACGTCACAAGCCGATTGATTTGTTCACCCAAAGTTGAAGTAGAAAACTTTTGATAGGGATCAATATTGGGTTGCACAACAACCACATTTCCCGGTGAAGTGGAGGTAGGTGTTGGCGATAATTCACTATACCTACTATAGGAGATTAAAAAGCAAAGCAATACTATAAGGGTATACAGCGCAGGACGTTTAGATAGGATGGGTAGTTTTTGCAGCCATGCGCGGAACACATCAAAGAGACAAATATTGATGATCAATACCAGGAAGGTACCACCTCCAATACCGGTAATTTCATACCACCGAACCCAGGAGGGATGCATACAAAATACATTCCCCAGGTGTAGCCAGGGCCAACTGATTTGCCAGTTCAAGTGAATGAGTTCAAAGGTCATCCAAAAAAATACCAATGCACTATAACCGGCTCTTGTTCCATATTGCCGCATGAAATTCCTGTAGCCAAGCCAGGGCACACACATCAGTAAACTGTTGGCAATAATAGCTGCAATGGTGCCTACGTCTGTTGAATTCCAGATCCACCAGGTGGTACCTGCGTTCCAGATCAGCATCGTCAAAAACACCTGAATAAACCAGGTGATTTTACGGGTTGGCTCACCCGCTAAAAAAAGGAGTGGGATCCAGGCGACGAAGATCAGCCAGGTAAAGGGAAAATCTGGCCAAGCTGCTACCAGCAAGATGCCTGAAAGACAACTGAGTAACCAGCGCAAGGAGTTTTTCAATGTATGGTTATTGATGGTTGAGAAGAATATTCCGGCAGAATTTACTATCCTACATTCCCATTACTTTTTACTGTAATTAGGTGCTTCTTTCGTAATGTCAACATCATGTGCGTGGCTTTCTTTCATGCCTGCCGCCGTAATCTGTATGAAGGATGCCTTTTGCAATGCCTCCACATTTTTTGCGCCGCAATAACCCATGCCAGCTCTGAGTCCGCCCACATATTGATATACAATTTCCGATAAAGCACCTTTATAGGGAACTCTTCCCTCAATACCTTCCGGAACAAATTTTTTGATGTCATCTTCCACATCCTGGAAATAGCGGTCGCTGCTCCCCTGGCTCATGGCGCCCATGCTTCCCATACCGCGGTACTGCTTGAATTTTCTTCCATCATAAATGATGGTTTCACCCGGACTTTCTTCTACACCTGCAAATACACTTCCCATCATAACGGCACCTGCACCTGCTGCCAGGGCTTTCACCAGATCGCCGGTGTAGCGGATTCCTCCGTCAGCAATCACTGAAATGTTCTTTCCTTTCAATGCTGAGGCAGTTTCCATGATGGCAGTTAGCTGTGGCATACCGGCACCTGCAACAATACGGGTGGTACAGATAGAACCCGGTCCGATTCCCACTTTTACGCAATCAGCACCTGCTGCTGCCAGTGCTTTAGCACCTGCAGCTGTGGCTACGTTGCCTGCAATGATATTAAGTCGCTTGAAGTTTTTTCTAAGCTGCTTAAGTGCGTAGATAACACCCAGAGTATGACCATGAGCACTATCGAGCGTTACGACATCCACACCTACCTGTTGTAAGGCAGCAGCACGATCCATTACATCGCGTGTGATGC
>JBJTJJ010000283.1:0-1026 GCA_046095445.1 Sediminibacterium sp. | reverse complement strand
GTAATGGGTGGCTCACTGCAAAGACTGACCGGCCGGGAAGTGGCGAACCTGCAGGATGATGTGCTTTGGCGTTTTGCCGTAGCTTCCGATATACATTATGGCCAGCCCAATACTGCCTATCGGGAAATGACCCAAACCATCCTGAAACAATTGAATAAATTTCATAGTGAATTTCCCCTCTCCTTTTGTGTATTCAATGGCGACCTGATTCATGATGATTCCAGCTTCCTTCCACAACTAAAAAATGAATTCATGCAGCTGGGAATGGACTGGTATGTGACGCGGGGGAACCACGATCAGGTGGATGGAAAAATGTGGATTGATACTTTTGGATACCCACTCAACCACATCATTCAGCAGCAACAGGCAACACTGATTTTAGCGGATACCAGCAATCAAAAAGGAGAATACCTCTCACCTAATTTAGATTGGCTGAAGCAACAGCTGGATAGAACTTCCAAAGCCAAACATGTTTTTCTTTTCCTCCACATCCCGCAGGCACCATGGACAAAAAACTCGGTGGATACGCCGGCTTTCTTTGATCTCGTGAGACGATACCCCAACATAAGGGCTGTTTTTCACGGACATGAACATGACCAGGATGGCATAAGAACTGAGGCAGCTGTACCCTATATTTTTGACGCCCATGTCGGAGGTAGTTGGGGAACTCCTTATCGGGGTTTCAGGGTAGTAGAAGTTTTGAAAAACAATAACCTGGTTTCCTACATGATGAACCCGACAGAGAAAATTAAAATCGATAAGTGGAAGATCTATACTTAATGGCTTGATTGTACCGACCAGTCGCTCACTGCCTGAACGGGCGTAGCATAATTAGCCAGTTGTTTGTTGAGGTATTGATAATACCCTGTAATAGCAATCATCGCCGCATTGTCAGTACAATAAGCAAAATCGGGTATATGTGTTCGCCATCCCAATGATGCACCCGTATCTTGCAGTGTCTTCCTCAAAGCACTGTTGGCACTAACACCACCGGCGATACAAACTTCCTTTACTCCTGTCTGTTCC
>JBJTJJ010000282.1:0-1132 GCA_046095445.1 Sediminibacterium sp. | reverse complement strand
CATCATCTACATGTAATATCAAGACCTTGCTACCCTTTGGAAAACCCAACTTCTCAGCATAGGTCTGTGCAGATGAGTAGGTGGGAAGGGAAATAATCCCCAACACCAGAAATCTAAGTACTGTATTCATAGAACGAATTGTCAAGTATTGCTTAAAGTTAGGTTGTTTTTTTTCCATCTTTCCATTCAATATTTTTACTCGTATATATCCTGTCATCATCATCAATGATAATACATTCCACCTGGTGCAATTGATTGATGAGGTCAAGTCCTGCCTCAATCCCCATGATAGCAACAGGGGTTGTCAAGGCATCTGCCAGTTCAGCATTAGGAGTTAAGATCGTTACACTTTTGATACCTGTAATAGGCAATCCGGTTCTCGGGTCGATGGGATGGGAGTATTTTTTTCCGTTGATCATGACAAATTTTTCATAATTCCCGGAGGTTGCAACAGCCATATCTGACACATTCAGGTACGAGAAAATGCTACCGGATTGGTTAGGGTCGGCAATGCCGATGGTCCATGCCTGACCATTTGGCTGAAGTCCCCAGGTAGTGAGGTCACCTGATGCATTGACGATACCGGCTGTGATGCCCTGTTCACGCAACCACTCTCTGGTTTTTTGCGCTGCATACCCCTTCCCTATTCCTCCAAAACCAATGCGCATTCCTTTTTCTTTCAGCAGAACAGTACAATTTGTACCATCCAGTTCAATATTTCTGAAATTAATAAGTCTGACCATTCTTTTGGCGGTGGACTTATCGGGAAGTTCTGTCATTTGGGTATCAAAGTTCCAAAGGCGCTTATCCACAGAGCCATAGGTGATATCAAATGCCCCTTGTGTTAATTCGGACAGGCGTTGACACCGAACAATGAGTTCAAAAGTGTCTTTTCTTACCTCAACAGGTTCAATTCCTGCTGCGTCATTGATACGTGAAGTATCACTGGTAGGTTGATATGTGCTTAATTGACTTTCAATGTCACTGATCAGGTTAAATGCAGACTCTATCATCTGATTACCCAACTCTTCTTCCCCACAGGAGACAGTAATTTCAAAGTGATTGCCCATTTTTCTGGCACTTTTCCTTATCAGTTGATTCATATTTATATAATTATGGGGCTTTGTTGAGT
>JBJTJJ010000281.1:0-1535 GCA_046095445.1 Sediminibacterium sp. | reverse complement strand
TATTCAAACCGTTGGTACCATCTTGTGTAGTAACACGCGCGTGTTACTACACAAGATGGTACCAACGGTTTGAATACTTACTACGGACAAACAGTAGGAAGTATACCAGGAACTGCAGGACGTGGTGACATGGATGTACAGACTGCCTGGGTGAATCGTCATACTGTAGGTGATGTGCGTCGTACCTTCTTTGTGACTACGAATCGTCGTCTAACTCAAAAGCACCTCGATCGTTTCGGACATGTTCCTGTGATTCGTTTGGCTGAGATGTACCTGACTCGCGCAGAAGCCAATTTCCGTCTCGGTACCAGCGTAGGCGCAGCACCGGCTGCAGACATTAAGCGCATTCGTGACCGCGCCGGTCTTCCTGAAATAACAGCAGGTTCTCTCACACTTGCCAACATTCTGTTGGAGCGTGATCTGGAACTTGCATTCGAAGGTCATTACCTCCACGATCGCAAGCGGCTTCGTGAGTCAATGCCCGGATCCGCCTTCACTAACGGACCAGCCTGGAATAGTCCCCGACTTGTATTGCCTATTCCTCAGCGTGAGACTGACGTGAATAAGAACCTCGTTCAAAACGAAGGATACTAATTCAGTTCAAAATATGAATTTTCAACCCCTGCCAACCGGCGGGGGTTTTTTATTGGCATTCGATCGAACGATGCATGGTTGCGTGATTACTGCAGTAAGATCAGTAGTAAATACTTATGATGCTATAAGGGAGGAGAAGTACCTAAACGGGAGCCATTACAATTGAAGGAAGTAAACTAGCTAAAATGGCACACTAGAATTTGATCTCTTCATCCTGCTCATTGATGAAATGATATTCCACCATATGATTGCCGGTATTCGATACTGCCTTGAGTTTAATGCCATACTTTTTCTCATGTAGTTGGTTGTTTAAAGGTTATCCACTATGCCAACAATAATGTGGAACATTTATTGCAGAAATAGGGAAATACATAAGACGAATTTATGTATTTTATAAATATATTTAAAAAAAGCGGAATAATTTTTTATATATATTTATTTTTACTATGTGTATTTTATTATTTTTTTATTACATTATATTTTATCATATATTATGAAACTGCTTCTGCTATTAGAATTTACTATTTAGAATATATGTGCCATTTTGCCTTTTTCATTCAAAAAGGAGTTGATGTGAGGTTTAATTCAGGTCACTTGATAGAAAAATCCTAAATATTCGGGCGGGGGTGGGTAAAAGTGCTGCAGGCAGCGCAATAAGTCTATTGAAGGCATACAGCAAAAGACAATGTGAGAATGTAGAAGATGCCTACAGTATTTGAAATAGACAAGTCAAAAAAGCGATTATAAACAAAGGTGAAATCATAAAAAACCCCCACCGGTTGGCAGGGGTTGAAAATTCATATTTTGAACTGAATTAGTATCCTTCGTTTTGAACGAGGTTCTTATTCACGTCAGTCTCACGCTGAGGAATAGGCAATACAAGTCTCGGACTATTCCAGGCTGGTCCGTTAGCAAAGTTGGATCCGGGCATTGGCTCACGA
>JBJTJJ010000280.1:0-8666 GCA_046095445.1 Sediminibacterium sp. | reverse complement strand
GCGCCTTCAGTGGGACCAGCTGAATTGCCTGCCACTTTATCTCCGGAGGAAAAAATAGTAAGGCATCGATCGTTGGGGAACCAGTCGTAACTGCCTGTCCATTTTTTGCTGCCGATGTGTACGTAATGCGCCACTTTGGATACCTGCTGGCTGTCTTTCAGGAAGTTTCTGGCTAGTCCACCTCCTGCGGAATGCCCTACCAGATCGACTTGTTTCGCGCCGGTAGTTGTAAGAACGCGGTCGATGAATTGGGCGAGTTGTTGTTCAGTTTTTTTTCCGCTGCCGGCGATGCTGTTCCAGTCAAATGCATAAAGTCGGTCGGCACAGTATCCTGTTTGTCTGAAATAATGAACTGCATTGGACCAAGTATCTCCTGAAGCAAGGAAGCCGTGTATGAAAACAACCGGCCGCAGGGATGTGTCGCATTGAGCAGAAGCAGTGGAAGCTATCAATAAAAGGAAGATGATTTTTTTCATTGATTCAATTTGGCAGGTGGAATGAAGCTAAAATTAGTGAGAAAATCGCAATAGGGTATGGGAAGAATGGTTACTAATTAAAAACTTCAAATCAAGATGGGACAGAAGAAGAATATGAACAACTGATGTATTGTAATTCCATTTTTTTACCTTCCATTTCTTGTTTTAAATGCTTGCGTAAGAATTTGCGCTTTGAATGTGAACGTATCAAAATTTTATGGTGTTCCCGGCGAGAATCCCTGCCTGCCGGCAGGCAGGCCTGTCCGCCTCTGGTGGAGAACTTGTATCAAAAGTTTATGGTAGTCCCGACAGGAATCCCTGCCTGCCGGCAGGCAGGGAACTTGTATCAAAAGTTTAGGAAACTTCCCTGTCCATTCCTACCTGTTGGTAGGCATGCATGTCCGCCTCTGGCGGAAAACTTGTATTAAAAGTTTATGGTAGTCCCGACAGGAATCCCTGCCTGCCGGCAGGCAGGGAACTTGAATCAAAAGTTTATGGTAGTCCCGGCGAGAATCGAACTCACATCAAAAGTTTAGGAAACTTCTATTCTATCCATTGAACTACGGGACCAAAGATTTCAAAAATTCTTTTCCAACACCAGACTTGAGATATTTTTCTCTTACTCTGGCAGATTTCCAGTCGGCAAAATACTCAATATGAATGATTTTCCAAGGTCTTAATCC
Source organism: Sediminibacterium sp. (assembly GCA_046095445.1). Lineage (GTDB taxonomy): Bacteria > Bacteroidota > Bacteroidia > Chitinophagales > Chitinophagaceae > Sediminibacterium. The sequence continues at coordinate 7,507 of JBJTJJ010000280.1, read as the reverse complement.
TTTTGTAAATCTGTTTTTTCCGTTGTTATGCTCTTTCAATCTTTTTTCAGCACTTAAAGCCATACCCACGTAAATTTCATTGGATGGTATGCTTAGGATTGCATAAACTTCAACCATAAAAAAGCTAGAAAGTTATGGAGAGCGGACAAAAATTGAACAACAGTCTCGGCAGGGAACTACGGGACCAATCATAATTAAGCCAATAAATGACTTCAGCCGAACGGCAAAAATAGTGTTTCCTCTACTTATAAGCAATAGAATGAAAGTACAAGCAGTTTTAGCTAACTTCCTCTTTATAAATCTCTATCAACTTTAAGTATTCACTATCAAAGAATTTTTATGGAGAAAAAATATGTTTGTCTTCTATTTGTTCTGTCCTGCCTGTTTTCTATTTCGTCTTTTGCACAAGCGAAGCCAAACCGGCCAAAAGCCCGCCTGAATCACCTGGCTATTTTCGTTGTAGATGTACATACATCTGCTTCCTTTTATAGCGAACTGTTTTCCTTCGATACCCTGCCTGAACCTTTTCACGATAATCGCCATGCCTGGTTTTCCATCGGCCCCGGTATCGCCCTTCATATCATCCAGGGCGCCCCTCAACCTAAAGAATACTACCTCAATAACCATATGTGCTTCAGCGTTGAATCCACCACCGCCTTCATTCAACAACTTCGGCAAAAAGGAATTACCTTCTACAATGCTCAGGGTGAGAAAGGAAACATCACCACACGGGTTGACGGCGTTCAACAGGTATGGATCCGGGACCCGGACGGCTACTTCATCGAAATCAACGATGCGCGGCAATAATCATCCAATCCCCTGCTGAATTACTTATCTTTGCCGGCCTGAATCGTATTTATGAAATTCTATAACTTACTTATACGCTATCGTTTCTGGCTGGGATTACTCTCTTTTGCCCTCGCTATCTGGGTCAACATCAGTTCCGGCTTCTGGCCATCCTTTGTTTTGTATTTCCTTGGATTTGTAGCCATCGCCAGCCATTTTTTTATAGGTCCCATGCGGCTCATCCAGGGCCCCATGGAAGCAGGTGATATCGAGGAAGTAGAGAAAATTCTCAAAACTATCTGGTTCCCCAACCTTCTTTATAAGCCCGTTCGCTCTACTTATTTTACAGTATTGGGGAACCTGGCCATGATGAAGCAGGATTTCACCACGGCTGAACAACACCTGAAAAAAAGTGCAGACCTGGGTGCAGCAATGCCCGAGGCAGAAGGCTCTAATAAATTGCAACTGGGAATGATGGCTATGCAACGGGGTGATTTAAAACAGGCAGAATCGTATATGCGTGCCGCCATCCGAGCCGGAGTGCCTGATAAAGAAAGTGAGGCAGTTGCCTATCTAGCCATGTGCCAGATCTTCATGAACAAGCGTGAATTCAAAGCTGCAAAAGAATTTTTCCGCAAGGCCAAGGCCTGCAAGCCCAAAACCCAGCAGGTGCTTGATCAGGTAAAAGAAATCGAAAAATATATCTCCCGGATGCCGGGATAATTTCCCTTATGTGACTTTTGTCATTTTTCTGCCCGTCATTGCACCATAGCTTTGTGGTCAATTATTTCATTCACCAACATCTTTAGCTATGAAAAAGAACATGGGCACCACCGACAAAATCATCCGCATCTTCATTGCAGTTGTATTGGCAGCATTGTTTTTTACCAAAACAATCAGCGGTACGCTGGGATATATTGCTCTGGCACTAGCCGGTGTATTTCTTCTCACCTCGCTGGTCAGTTTTTGTCCGCTTTACACCGTCCTTGGCATGAATACCTGCGAGCGGAAATCCAGTTAAATTATCGCAGGGCCTGGTAAACAACGGACTTAAACTTCTCTGCCAATTCACCTTTGGTGAAAGGATATTGTTGCAACACAAATTGTGCGACAATTTTCTCTTTGGGGTCTATCCAAAAGGAGGATGCAAACATGCCTCCCCAGCTAAAAGTGCCCTCTGATACTGTATTGAATGCTGCATCTGCGGGAGTAATTACCTGGAAGCCCAGACCGAACTTCGAAGCACGCCCCATACTTTTATCTCCCAATTGATTAGTTGTCATCAAGCGAATACTGTTCCGGCTTATAATTTGCTTCCCATTAAGTTGTCCGCCATTGAGTAACATTTGCATGAACAGAGCATAGTCATACGCTGTTGAAACCAGTCCGCCTCCTCCGGAGTGAAATGTGCCGCCGGACTGATTAGGATAATCGCGGTAGAATTTTCCGTTCACTAGAATTTCTTCGGGACAATTCACCACCCGGTTATTTTTATCACTCATGTGTAACATAGCTAGGCGGTTCTGCTTGGCAGATGGAATATAAAAGTATGTGTCATTCATCCCCAGCGGCTCAAAAATGTATTGCTTAAAATAAGCATCCAGCGTCAAGCCACTCACTACCTCTACAATGTAGCCAAGCACATCCGTATTCAGTCCGTAAGTAAATTTTTCTCCCGGCTGATGTACCAGCGGCAATGATGCCAGCCGTAGTATGTTTTCACGCTGGATTCCTCCCTGCAAGCCTATTCCACCCACCACTCCTGCTTTGGCGTAAATAGCATTCATGGTTTCGCTGCCTATTTGTGCATATCCAATACCGGAAGTATGCGTGAGTAAGTCCCTTACCGTAATCTCGCGGTTAGCGGGTACTGTTGTATAGCTGGTATCTGCTTTATTGAAGGATTGTAAAACCACCGGCTTTTTAAAGGGTGGGATATACTTGCTGATGGCATCATCCAACAACAATTTCCCCTGCTCATAAAGTTGCATGATGGCAACACTTGTAATGGCTTTGGTTTGAGAAGCAATTCTCCAGATGGCATCTTTCTGTAATTTTTTGCCGGCTGCTTTATCATCGAAACCTACAGCTTGATGATAAACGATTTTTCCATCCCGTGCTACCAATGCGATGGCACCTTCGATAAAGTTGCTATCAATATATTCCTGAATCAGTTTGTTGATACGTTCCAGTCTTGGTGAAGAAAAGCCTACGGACTCGGGAGCGACAGTTGGTAAAGAAGATTGTGCGGTGAGAGAACCAATAAGGCCGACACATATCCATAACAAGAAAAATTGTTTCATGAGGAGGGTTTTAGGAGATAGAAAATTACTGTTTGTTGACAGCAATTTCCTTGTTTTTTTATAAACGGGTGGAATTATTGACCCGAGCCGGAAGATAGAATGGCTTTTTCTATAACAGGTGCATAATGTTGATGCTCCAGTTCATGTATTTTTTTAGCCAGACTTGCGGGTGTATCGGAAGCATCTATTGGACAGTTGGCCTGAAAGAGTATTTCCCCTTCATCGAAATGTTCATTGACAAGATGAATCGAAATGCCACTTTCTTTTTCCCCGGCTGCGATAACGGCAGTATGAACATGCTCGCCATACATTCCTTTGCCGCCATAATTGGGTAAGAGCGCGGGGTGAATATTCACCATTTTTCCGGCATACGCGGTAACCAGTTGTTCGGGTACCTTCCAGAGAAAGCCGGCCAGGGAAATCCATTCGATTCGGTGTTGTTGCAATACGGATGTATAAACATCTCCTCTGAAAAAGCGTTCTTTTTCTATCATTAATACAGGAACACCCCATTTTTCCGCATGTGCGATAACACCCGCCCCCGGTTTGTTGCACACCAGCAAATCGACGGCAATATCCTTATGACCATGAAAATACTCCATGATACAGCGGGCATTGCTGCCTGTTCCGGAGGCAAATATGGCCAGGTTTATTTTAGTGGACTCAGGGGGAAGTATCCTCAGTTTTCGGAGAAGTTTGACCTCATATTTCCAAAAAAAAGCCCACTGACCCAGGAGGGCTCCGAAGCTAAGTAAGATGACCTGATAACCGATTAGCAGCATGAAAAGTCTTACCCCCAGCCGGAAATACCACTCACTATTCGCATCCATGCCCAGCCAACGGGTAACATACCTGGTCAGAAAGGCAGTTGTAGTGCCTGTTAAACCGAATGCCAGAAAAACGATCCAGAAGGTTTTAGTGCTGAGTCCCCACTTTTGTTGCAGCCGCTTGAACATTCGGCAAAATTGAGGTAAAAAACGTTAAGATGCCGTCAACAAATCAGTAATTCACACAATTCTTTAAATGAATTATAAAGAAATTGTTATGCATCATGACAATGAATTGATTGTAACCATTTCCGCTATAAGGTAAAAAAAAAAGATTCGTTTTTATTTTGTCATTTTCCTGCACTATTTTTGCACCCGTTCACGGAACTTTTTACACACCAAGAACCACTGTACAGACTATGCAATCCACCTATCGTCTTACCCGTTATTTTATCTCCACTTTTATATTGTTCGCTGGCTTTTTTGCCGGTTTTACAGTTAAAGCCCAGGATGGGAAAACTCTTTTCCAGACCAATTGTGCTTCCTGCCACCAGGTTCATAAGAAGCTGACAGGACCTGCATTGGCGGGTGTTGAAGACCGCTGGCCCAATAAGAAAAATTTATATGCCTGGATCAGGAATAGTGCGGCTTTCCTGAATACTGGCGATGCTTATGCGAATAATTTGTACAATGAGTACAACAAAGTAGCAATGACAGCCTTTCCTAATCTCACCGATCAGGAGATTGATGCGATGTTGGCCTATATCAAATCTGTTCCGGCTCCCGGAGCCGCCGCCCCCGACGGGCCCAAAGTTGCAGCTGCTGCTCAGGAAGGAGATAATTCACTTTTGTTCGGTGTGTTGACCCTTATTCTTGCGGTCGTGGCTTTAACCCTTCTTCAGGTGAATTCCAACCTCAAGAAAATGGCGGACGAAAAGCAGGGTATTGATCCTGAGAAGCCGGTCTCTTTCTTCCGCAATAAAAGTAATATTGCCTTTATTTCCATCATACTTTTCCTGGTAGGTGGTTATTATACCACAAGAGGTGCCATGAACCTGGGTCGTAGCACCGACTATCAGCCCGACCAGCCTATTTACTACTCACACAAAGTGCATGCGGGTGTCAATCAAATCAATTGTCAATATTGTCATATTGGCGTTTACCAGGGCAAGCAAGCAACCATTCCATCGGTGAACGTTTGTATGAATTGTCACCAGGCCATCAATGAATACAAGGGGGATAAGCTCTACAGCGAAGACGGGAAAGAAATCGATGGCACCAATGAGATTAAAAAATTATATAAATATGCCGGCTTTGTGGAAGGTAAACCCTGGGATCCTTCAGCTGCCAAGCCGATTGAATGGGTGAGAATTCATAACCTCCCTGATCACGTTTACTTTAACCACGCCCAACACGTGAACGCCGGTAAAGTGGCCTGTCAGACCTGCCATGGTGAGATCCAGAAAATGGACGAAGTGAAGCAGTTCTCTAACTTGAGCATGGGCTGGTGTGTGAATTGTCACCGTGAGACCAAGGTTCAGTTCAAGGACAATGGTTTTTACAGCATTTATGAGAAGTACCATCAGGACCTGAAAAGTGGAAAGTTGGATAGTACCCGTGGAATTACAGTGGAGAAGATAGGTGGAACAGAATGTCAAAAATGTCATTATTAATTAAGTCATCTCTTCCGCAAGGGAAGAATGCCAGGTGTTGAAATATATTAAGTAACGGTTTTAAATGTATCCCTCCGGGGATGGATTACATTATGGAGCAAAAAAAGCATTGGCAGAGTTTCGGTGAGCTGAATCAGTCTGCTGCTTACAACAAGGATGTAAAAGATGAATTCAGGGATGAATTACCTGCTGTTGAGGATAATTCCGGTTGGCTGGAGGCCAAAGCGCCCCGCCGTGATTTCCTGAAATATCTTGGATTCTCTACCGCTGCCGCTGCGGCAGCCGCCAGTTGCGAAATCCCCGTTAAGAAAGCTATCCCGCTGGCTAATAAGCCTGAAGAATATGTTCCCGGTATTGCTAAATATTATGCAACAACTTTTGTACAGGATGGTGATGCTGTTTCCATTTTGGCAAAAGTGCGCGACGGTCGCCCTATTAAGATTGAAGGGAATGACTTAAGTCCGATTACCGGTAATGGCACTTCCGCTCGTGTACAGGCTTCTGTTCTTGATTTGTATGATACTGCTCGTCTTCGGTTCCCGCTGATCAATGGGCAGGAAGCAACTTTCGAAGCAGTGGATAAAGAAGCTGCCAAAGCTATCGGAGGAAATGTGGTACTATTAACGAGCACTATCACTTCTCCTTCCACCCGTGAAGCTATCAATCAATTCCTGGCTAAAAATGCAGGTAGCAAATGGGTAACTTACGATGCAATTTCTTATTCCGGCATGTTGCTGGCCAATGAGTCTAGCTTCGGAAAAAAAGCAATCCCTTCCTATCATTTTGAAAAAGCCCGTGTAATTGTAAGTATTCAGGCTGATTTCCTGGGAACCTGGCTTTCTCCTATTGAATATGCTCGTCAATATGCAGTAGGTAAGAAGATCAATGAGAAGCAACCGGATATGAGTCGTCACATTCATTTTGAAAGTGTGCCTTCATTGACCGGATCTAATGCAGATGAGAAACTCCTGATCCGTCCGTCCGAAACCGGTGCAGTAGCTGTAGCTCTCCTCAGTGCTGTTAATGGTCAGGAAGTTACGGGCATCTCTGATGCGGCTATCAAAAAAGCCATTCAAAAAGCTGCTGCTGGATTACTTGCTTCCAAAGGCGCTGCCCTGGTTGTATGCCAGAGCAATGATGTAAATGTACAGTTGGTAGTCAATGCAATCAACCAGGCAATTGGTGCCAATGGTTCAACTATTAACTGGGCTACCACCCTTCAGGTTCGTCAAGGTGTTGATGCTGATATGGCTCAATTGGTGACTGATATGGCTGCCGGAAAAGTGGATACTCTTCTGATACATGGCGCCAATCCTGCCTATACATGGCCACAGGCCAATGCTTTCCGCGAAGCGCTGAAAAAAGTAAAAACGACGATTTCATTTGCCGGCAAACTCGATGAGACCACAGAACTGTGTCGCATTGTGGGTCCCGATCACCACTACCTCGAAAGTTGGGGCGATGCTGAACCTAAATCCGGATACTACTCTTTTATACAACCAACCATTTATCCGCTTTTCAAAACCCGTCAATGGCAGGATAGTCTGCTCAAGTGGGCAGGTGCCAGTTCTGATTACCTGACGCTCCTGAAGAATTTCTGGGGTGCCAGATTGGGTGGTGATACTGGTTGGGACAAAGCCCTGCAGGAAGGAGTGTTGAATCCCGCAACAGTTGCTGTGGGTGGTGCTTCCTACAATGGAGCAGGCGCTGCTGCTGCTGTTTCAGCCATCTCTTCTTCCAAGCGTAATACCGGTGTTGAGTTGGTTTTATATGAAAAGATTGCAATCGGCGCCGGTCAGGGAACAGCTAACCCATGGTTGCAGGAATTACCAGATCCGGTGACTCGTGCTACCTGGGATAACTATGTAATAGTTTCTCCTGCCATGGCCAGAAAATTGCTGCAAATAGATTTGAACAATGGTGGTCAGGCAGATGCTTACGAGGTAAATCCTCCGAAAAAGGTGGTAAAAGTTACCAG
>JBJTJJ010000279.1:0-1512 GCA_046095445.1 Sediminibacterium sp. | reverse complement strand
ATCTAGGGCTGTAGAATCTTTGTCCAATACTTTCCCTGATACAGTCACTTGGGCGTTTGCAGTAGAGAATAACACCAGGAAAAGGGTCAATGAACCCAGGGCTCTTTTCAGCATGTTAATATGCATAAAAATAGTTTTGGTGAAGGAATAAATAGTTAACTATATTAACTAATCGGGAAGCTAATAAATATTCACGTGTAAAACAATTATTCGACTGGTTTTCCCGAAATTTAGACTCAAAATCACTATTTTACCACCAATTTAAGCTTTTCAATAGGTTTTTTGATACCACAGGTGCGTATTTCATCACTTTTTGATTGCTCTTTTTAATGAACCCAGCCTGTTAGGTGATGAAATAGGTGGATTGAATAGTGGACGTAAAAAAAAAATAGTTAACTTTATTAACTAATTTTCAAAGTTATTTTTATGGTACAATTGCTATTATTTCCCGACATGACAGGTGTTTGGGAAGGTACCTATACCCGAATCAGTGAATCAGGTGAGGTACTTTTTCGCCATAAAAGCAAGCTCACACTTCATTTGAATGGCAATGAGTGGCGTCAGTCAAATCTCTATTCATTCGAAAATGGACGAGAAGAGTTCCACAATTTTGGTATGTCACCATTCGATGAAAATGGAGTCATGAAATACGATAACCCGCGTATCATCGGAGAAGCCTGGGAAGCCAATGGCGGGAAAAACATTCTGCTCTGGTGGACCTACAAGCAGTTTCCGGGTTCAATGTTATACGAGATAATCACCCCTATTTCAACCACTCATCGCATGCGGGTATGGCAACATTCAATGAATGGGAAATTTGAAGGTATTACCATGATTGAAGAACACAAGAAAGCTGATCAATCCACCATATCTTTATCACACTATGATCAGCCCAGTTATATCAAAGAGGCCTGATCAGTTTTTTTCTACATTAAGGAGCCAACTATGGGAATGACTATTACTGAAAAGATCATGGCTTTCAACAGCGGCCGTTCATCTGTCGTACCGGGGCAGTTGGTTTGGGCAAATGTGCACACCGTGATGACAATGGATTACCTGGGGAAGCAGTGCTTTTCCGCATTTGAAAGCCTTTCTCCTGAAAAGAAACTGTTTGATAAGGAAAGAGTCATCTGCGTGAGCGACCACCTCGCGCCCCCACCAACAGAACAGTTTGCCACCATGTTGAATGAGTGGCGGGAAACTGTCAGAAAGTATGATATACCTTATTTCTATGACCTGGGTCGTCAGGGAATTGCCCATCAGTTGATGGTTGAGCAAGGTCATGTACTTCCGGGTAAAGTATCCATTGGAACTGACTCTCATGCCAATACTTATGGTGCTGTAGGTGCAATGGGCAATGCCATAGGTGTAACCGATGCAGCTATTGCTATGGCTACCGGTAAATGTTGGTTCCGTGTACCAGAGTCTGTCAAATTTGTTATAAGAGGCGAATTGCAGCCCTGGGTAATGGCAAAAGACCTAAGTCTGCACATCATGGGAATGATGCATTGG
>JBJTJJ010000278.1:0-2841 GCA_046095445.1 Sediminibacterium sp. | reverse complement strand
CTCATGAATAATGATATAATCCCACTTTAATCCCCAACCACTCCGGCTCAAATCCATACCGAGATAACCATTTAAAAATTTATTTCCATAAGCAATGGCACTTTGGTGTTCCATCCCCAGGTGAGGTGCTTCCACCAGTTTATATCCATCTTCATAGAAAGGGTAGGGGCCCATCCAATACTCAAAAGCCCGCAACATTGATTTTGCCTGTATGAATTGTTTTTTTGCCTCTTCTACATGATTTTCTAAAACCCAATAGGAGAGATCCAGTTTTCCTTTCTCACCCTGCAGCGTATCTGTGAAATTGGCATATTTTCCTATGTATGGAATCAGGTTGTAGTTATTGATAGGATTTTTAACTTCCCAGGTATACAATTTCAGTCCGGATGGTATTTTTTCCTCTTTGATCAGTCTACCATTCGCCACACCTGTCAATGCCTCAGGAACAATCATGGTTAGTGTAGCACCCTGATCGGGTTCATCACTCTGGTGGTCCTTGCATGGATACCAAACACTGGCACCCAGGCCCTGACAGGCGACGCTGATCCAGGGATTCCCATTTTCATCTCTTGTCCATATCCAACCTCCATCCCAGGGGGGACGAATGGCAATGGTAGGTTTCCCGCTAAAAAAAATGGTGATACTGGTTTCTTTCACCTCAGGAGGTATGGAAGGAAAAACTAGCAGGGCTATGTTATTCCTTCGTGAGAACGGGAGTGTCTTACCACCGGCGTAATTCCATACGATACTATCAATTTGCATAGGTTGCTGCAAATCAATTTGCATTTCAGCTGAAGGGCTCGTAATAGAAAAAGAAATTCGGTTTTGTCCGGTTATGGTTCTTTTAGCTATATCGGGCTGAACCAGGATATCATATCGCTGTACATTCCACCAGGTTCTACGTGGGTTTAGACTTCCCCGAAGGGTATCCGCCTCTGTAAATTTTTCTTTTTTTTCCATCAGCTGGGCGCTGGAAGGAGTAACGGAAAAAGTGCTGATGAGCAGCAGCAATAAAATATACTTCATACCTTAAAAGTACATCAACCCTTGCTAAATAAATCTAAAAACAACAGGGAAAGAGAAAGTAGCGGCAAATATGCTTTATTGCTTGCGCAGCTTGTCTTTGAAAACCTTTTCAAATTTCTCCAGTTTCGGTGCAATTACATACCTGCAATAACCCTGGTAAGTATTGTTATTGTAATAATTCTGGTGATAGTTCTCGGCCGGATAATAGTTTTTGAAGGGCTCTATTAGTGTGACAATGGGTTTGTCCCAGGCACCACTTTTATCTAAAGCGGATTTATATTTTTCTGCTTTTTGCTTTTGCTCTTCGTTGATATAATAAATGACACTTCTGTATTGTGGTCCCGCATCATTTCCCTGGCGATCCATGGTAGTTGGGTCATGTGTCTTCCAAAACACTTCCAGTAACTCATCAAAACTGATCTCTTTCGGATTATAAACTATCCTTGCCAGTTCTACATGTCCGGTATTTTTATCGCAAACCTGCTCATAAGTCGGATTTTCGACCCAACCACCACCATAACCGCTCTGTACGGCATATACCCCCTTCAGGCGTTGAAAAAATGCCTCCGTACACCAAAAACAACCTTCGCCAAAATAGGCAGTGTCAGTGGTAACTCCGGCGGGCAGGGCTTCTTGGGACATAGTACTTAATTTTTCTGGTTCGGCGGACTGTGCACAGGAGAACAGGCAGCAGCTTAATGAAAAGGTAAAAAGTTTCCTGAACATGCGTACAAATTTAATCTTCTAACAAGTTAAATGCTGTTTGGTTGAAAAAAAGGCCCCTAGCTGATAAAAGGATGTCTATTCGATGCCGTTGGCATATTGTACCTTCGCGGCGGAAGAATCATAACAGATGCGCGGATACCCTGAAACTGCTTTTACCCAACTTGAGTTCGATAAAGTCATCGGTCTGCTGGCCAACTATACCCGAACGCAACCCGCCAAAGAGCGCGCGGAAAACCTGCGGGTACATACCAAAAAAGAATACATTATCCGCGAATTGAAGCAGGCACATGAATATTTACTCATCCTCAGGCAACAACAACATCTACCGAATGACTTCACAGCACCGCTGCAGAGAGAATTAAAAATGCTCGGCATCCCGGGGGCTGTGTTGGTGGCTGAGCAATGGCTGCTGATTGCACGGCTGTGTGATAACCTGCAACAGATTTTCCGTTGGATGGATACGGAGCGCAGGCAGGCCTTTCCCGCATTGGCGGAAATTCTGGAAGGGTGCTATGATGAAAAAAAGATTCCTGCAGCAATTCAACAGGTGCTGGATGAAACAGGTGCTGTAAAAGATACCGCTTCCCCCGAATTACAGCATATCCGCCAGCAGTTGTATAAAAAGCGTCATGAACTTCGCCGCGTTTTTGAAAGGGTTGTAGGTAAGTTACAAAAAGCCGGTTTCAGTGCCGATATAGCAGAAAGTTTCAGCAACGGAAGAAGGGTAGTAGCAGTATTTTCAGAACACAAGCGGATGGTGAAAGGGATTTACCATGGGGAAAGCGACAGCAGAAAAACTGCCTTCATTGAACCCGAAGAAACCATAGAACTCAACAACGAACTATATTCTTTAGAGAATGAAGAAAGACAAGAGATACACCGCATCTTTCGTGAACTTACTGCAGAACTCTCAGTCTATGCTCCCCTGTTGCGGGAATATTACCGGGTAACCGCAGATTATGATTTCGTTCGGGCAAAAGCTAAACTGGCCATGGACATGGATGCGCATATGCCGGTGATTTCAGATCAGGCTCTAATGAAACTACTAGATGCTCGTCACCCCTTGCTACTCCTGTATAACCGGACTGC
>JBJTJJ010000277.1:0-2153 GCA_046095445.1 Sediminibacterium sp. | reverse complement strand
GAGCTCCCCGACTAGTCGGGGGACGAGTCGGGACGAGTCTCTCCACCATAAAGTATATGTGCAATTCAAATTGAGTTGCCAATTTTTTTTTGAAGAAAAAAATGGTTGGAGCTCCCCGACTAGTCGGGGGACGAGTCGGGACGATTCTCTCCACCATAAAGTATATCTGCAATTCGAGATGAGTTGCCATTTTTTTTTAAATAGCAGTGGAACTTACATGCCATTATTTCACCCTTTCTTCCGCATAAATTATTCTTCCCTTTCGATCAATGCCCTGAACAACCAGTTTCCATTCCTGGCAGAGATCAGTATTGAAGAAACGAATGCGGCCCTTGCCGGTACTATCAAGTCGGAAGCGAGGATTCCAGTATAGGGTAGCTCTCTTATCAGTTATATTTTTATTGTGGTCGGGTGTTCTCTGATAATCTACTTGATAAAATTCACGCACAACGGCATAGCCCTGTTTTTGAAAATTGACAAATTGCTTTTTATTAGAGGAATAGCTCTTTCCTTTTTTAGTATAAATACTGATAGCGCCCGCATTGGTTCCAAATGGGAATGCTAAAGCACCCTTGTAAATTTTAACAAGCGCCACTTCATCCGGATTCAATGCATCAATGATGCTTGTAGGTACCGGAATTTCATTCAAAAAGAACATGATACCATCATCTGCACCACCTGTCATACTGCCATCCTCATTCATAGTACCCAGCACCATACCGGAGAACCGATTAAATGTTACACTTTGAACTCCACCCGCTTCAAATGGATTCACATTAAGTCCGGGAACCTCTCGCTGCAAAAATTGCCAGATGTTGATGTAACCCCTGTCATTCAGAACTTCTAGGGTCTGATCACTATTTTCAAAAAAACTAGATACATATACTTTTTGCAATGAATCAACTCTGGACATCTTCTTGGCAGTAACTGTAACATTCCCTAGGTACCTTGCCTGAGAAGAAAAAGTATCTATAACCAGTAATTGACTATACAATAGCTTTGCCAATTGGGATTTTCTATTGGCTAGTACCATCGTATCCAAATTTGGTTGGAGAGGAACAACTGCCTTTTCCAGTGTATCCAGCAGGGAAGGATAAAACTTTACATCTGCTACCAGATTTTCCTTCCGGTTGTTGGTTGCCATATAAGAAATAGTAGACTTATTTCTGATGGGAACTGAATCGACAATAAATTCTCCTTTGTCGGTCAATATCGCATCAATTAAATAAGTAGTAGAATCTTCCCCTTTTATAATAAAAGAAACCTTTCCATCTTTTATTACCTCTGTCCTATCCGATTTTGTCACCTTACCTTTCAATTGTAAATTCGATTCAATCGGATACCTTAAAACAGGAGCCTCATTATTAAGTATCTGTTTCCAGGTAAATTTTCTCCATCCATGCACCATCATTAGTAAATCAAGTTTTTGTAGTGTCTCCGGTTGCTTGTTCTGAAAGTAAAATCCCGGTTCGTGAACGTATCCTTTGATATCTGATGTAAGTAATAAATGACTCGCAATTGAATTTTCTATTCCCGTTTTTTCATCAATGGCAGCATCATTGACTATTACACTTATGGAGGCTGATTCAATTCCCGGCAGTGACAATTGCCAATTATTTTCACTTCTTTTAGTGTTTTGTTTCTTTTCTAACAGCAATTGTGGTTTGGCAACATCATAGTTTTCAATGAATGCCAGGCGTTCAGCCAATGGTGTTCCCAGCGTATCCATAACAGTTATTTGCATAATACCAGCAGGCAAATTCTTCTTTAGAATAGGTGCAGTTGTTAATCCCTCATCAAAGTCCAGGTAGGTAGAATATACGAGTTGTCCGCTGATGTGTGCCATCACTAAAACTCTTGGAAACTTCTCAGACCCCTTGCTTCCTCGTTGTACTGATACGAACATGCGGGAAGGACTGCTATTAATCACAGTAAGTTGTATCCCTTCGGGCTGAACCGGCGGTATGGGGTATGTAAAGGAAGCACCTCCTGATGTACGAATTTCTGCCTGATTGTTCTCTTGTTGGGTTGTGTGGGTAAAAACGCCCATACCCTGGTGTTGCACTGATGCATTGGCAACCTCTCTGCCTGCGGCATCTTTAATATACAGAGTGGTATTGACGGGCATTCCCATTTCATCTACAACAACAAAT
>JBJTJJ010000276.1:0-9891 GCA_046095445.1 Sediminibacterium sp. | reverse complement strand
ATCGTCATATTGATAGAGGTCATCAATAGCGCTTCCTGCATTTAGTTCAAATACTGGTTTAATCAGACCATCATTAAGACTATAGACCCAGCCATGAATGTGTGGGTAACCATTTCTTTTCCATGCCCGCTGGATAATAGATGTTTTTGCCAGGTGGTGTACCTGCTCGATAACGTTTAATTCAACCAAGCGGTCAAAGCGTTTCTCTTCTTCTGTGATGCCATCTAATTCCTGTCGGTAAAGGCGATACACATCTTTGATATTTCTCAGCCACATGTTGAGCACTTGTTTAAAGTCGTGATTGGTCATGGCTGCTTTTACACCTCCGCAACCATAGTGCCCGCATACAATGACGTGTTTTACTTTCAGGTAGTTGACAGCGTATTCCAGTACACTCAATAGATTGACGTCGGTATGCACAACCAGGTTGGCGATGTTGCGGTGTACGAATATTTCACCGGGTTGTGTATTGGTGATTTCATTGGCCGGTACGCGGCTATCGCTACAGCCTATCCATAGAAATTCGGGTGTTTGTATCTGGCTGAGCCGACTAAAAAATTCCGGGTCGACTGTTACTTTATCTTTAGCCCAGATTTTATTTTCATCTAATAATTTTTGATATTTTATCATGGCAGCTTGATTTAAGCAAGTTAGAATTGGGCAGATATGAGTCAGTTGCGATGGAAAAAGTAATTAATTGATAGTATGATTATTTTAGTAGTGTTTAAAAATTTTAAACCAAACTTAACTGAGTACTATATTTAAAACCTCAAAATGTAACTCAGTGCATTAAGTGGTTTGGGTATAATTTAGCATGCAAAGGAGTCATCAATTACGGTAAATGTAATTGAATTAAAAATTAATTAAGACAGATAAATTACATATTAAGACCCCCGCAGGTGCTGATAACTTGTCCGGTAATATACGAACTCATGTCACTGGCTAAAAAGACAACTGTATTCGCTATTTCTTCTGAAGATCCGAATCTACCGAGTGGAATTTTTTTCAGGTATTCTGCTGCTGCAGCACCTTCCTGCAAGTAATGTGTCATATCTGTTTCAACAAAACCAGGTGCAATAGCATTGCAACGAATGTTTCGGCTGCCCAATTCCTGGGCAATGGATTTGGTAAAACCAATTATGCCGGCTTTACTGGCGGCATAACTGCTTTGACCGGCATTTCCGCGCATACCAACGATTGAACTCATATTGATGATACTGCCATTGCGGGCTTTCATCATCGGGCGAATTACCTGCTTCGTCATATTATATACACTCTTCAGGTTCACTGTCATCACTTCATCCCATTGTTCTTCGGTCATGCGCATCAATAGATTATCTTTCGATATGCCTGCATTATTAACACAGATATCAATCTTTCCCATTTCATTCATTACTTCCTGTACCAATTGTTCGCACTCACTGAATTGTCCGGCATTGCTTTTTTTGTACCATACTTTTACACCCATTGCCTGTATTTCTGCGGCGAGTTGTGCTGCCTTGTCGGCACTACCATCACTTACATAGGTGAAAGCCACATCAGATCCATTGGCTGCCAGTTTTACTGCTATGGCTGCACCTATTCCTCTGGCTGCGCCGGTAACGATTGAAACTTTTCCTTCAAGTAATTTCATGGCCGATGTATTTCCAGCAAAAGTAAATGAAATGAGTAAATGGATACTTCTATTGTTGCCGTATTTCTTGTTGCCACAGCAAAAGGATTTCTTCTATATAGTTTCGTTCATTCGAAAGGCGGGGTACTTTGTGCTGCCCCCCCAACTTTCCCTTGCTTTTTAACCAGCGGTTGAATAAGCCCGTTGGTAAAACATGCACTGATGGTATTCGCAGTGCAATGCTCTTGTATCTTTTTGCTTCATAGTCGCTATTGATGCTTTGGAGAGCAGCATCGAGTTTCTCTGTAAAAAGCTGAAGATTGGTGGGTGGACTGCTAAATTCAATCAGCCATTCGTGGGCACCATTGCCTTGTTCGCTGAAATAAATGGGGGCTGCTGTATAATCAGTCAGCACCGCATCCGTGGCTTCACAGGCCATACGGATCGCCTGATCGGTATTGTCTACCACCACTTCCTCCCCGAAAGCGTTGATGAACTGTTTGATTCTTCCATTCACCACCACCCTGAAAGGATAGATACTCGTAAAACGAATGGTATCGCCCAACAGGTATCGCCACAAACCGCCATTGGTGCTAATTACTGGAGCATAGGTCTTTCCCAACTCAACTTCCTGCAACCCAATTGTGATGGGCTGTGGCTTTCCAATCTCTTCCATAGGGAGGAATTCATAAAAAATTCCGTGCTTCAAAAAAAGCAGCATACCTTCTTCTCCTAGTCTGTCTTGTGCTGCAAAAAATCCTTCACTGGCATTATAGATTTCCAGGTATTGGCATCCTTCACCAATTACCTGTTGGAATTGACTGCGATAGGGAGCAAAGGAAACGCCGCCATGTATATAAAGTTCCAGGTTCGGCCATACTTCCCGCAGGGTTTGTTTGCCGGTAATTGCTAAAATTCGCTTGATCAACACCAATGTCCAGGTGGGAACACCTGCTATGGAAGTCACATCTTCGTTGATAGTTGCTTCTGCGAGCCGTTCAATTTTTGTCTCCCACTCATCCATCAATGCAATGGATAATTCGGGGGTACGAATCCAGTTGGCCCAGATAGGTGTATTTTGAAGCAGAACAGCACTTAAATCTCCATAGCTGATGTCTTCATTCAGATGGCTGATCTGATGGCTGCCTCCGATAATGAGCCCCTTGCCGGTAAGCAGATCACTGCCTTCTCTTTGTCTGTAATACAAACTAAGTACATCTTTAGAGGCCTGAAAGTGGCAGTCCTCAAGACTCTCTTCCGACACAGGAATGAATTTACTTTTGTCACTGGTGGTGCCACTGCTTTTGGCGAACCAGCTGATAGGTGTATTCCAGAGTAGGTTTTCCTCACCCTCCATCATTCTTTCAATGTAAGGTTTGAGTAGCTCGTAATCATGAATGGGAACTCTTTCCTTGAATTGACGGATAGTAAACGTATTGTCGAGTCCGTATTTCCTTCCTAACTCCGTGTATTGGGCATGTGTGACAAGGTCTTGCAAAACCTCCCGCTGGGCAGCAATGGGATCTTCCATCCACTGGTCAATGCTCCAGTTTCTCCATTGAACTAGTCGTGATATGGCCGGACTTAAAATCTTCATTGCAGTGGAAAAATAAGCAATGAAAATGAATTATAGAAAACTGAAATAAGAGAGGTGTTTCAGGAGTGATTTCCAGCATTTTCCCTGCCCAGGTCCATAATCCAGTCTTTTCTTCTCAGTTCAAAATTAGTACCCAGGTAGAGCCGGCGCACCTGCTCATCATCTGCCAGTTCTTCTGCGGAACCATGTTTGAATATTTTTCCTTCTATCAGCAAATAGGCACGGTCGCAAATAGACAATGTTTCATTTACATTGTGGTCGGTAATGAGGATACCAATGTTTTTATATTTCAGTCGGGCAACGACACTTTGAATGTCTTCTACGGCAATGGGGTCAACGCCTGCGAAGGGCTCATCCAGCAAAATAAAACGCGGATCAACAGCGAGGGCACGCGCAATTTCGGTTCTTCTTCTTTCCCCTCCGCTCAGACTATCTCCATTGTTTTTTCTTACGTGGTTGAGGTTGAATTCATCGATTAAACCATCTAGTTTCAACATTCGTTCCTTCTTGGTGAGCTTGGTCATTTCCAATACAGCAAGGATATTATCTTCAACGGAGAGTTTCCTGAAGACGCTGGCTTCTTGGGGTAAATAGCCAATACCTAGTTGTGCTCTTTTGTACATGGGGTAGCTAGTGATGTCTTCCTGATCGAGCAGCACAGAACCTGCGTCGGGCTTAATGAGGCCAACAACCATGTAGAAAGTAGTGGTCTTTCCCGCACCATTGGGCCCAAGTAGTCCAACGATTTCTCCCTGTTTCACTTCAACAGAAACCTGGTTAACAACAGTTCTTCCTTTATAGCTTTTTACCAAGCCGTATGTATGGATGCGAGGTTGCAAATGATTGGTTTGAGACAAAAATAGCAATAAACATGGCACGGAAATGAACTCTGTACCTGCATTCCTGTTAATATTGATAGTTGAACTTGGCGTATATTGCGGCCCTATTGATCGGCCAGGGCGCAGGTTGGCCGGATGAAAAGAAAGAAACATGAAAATTACGGAACATATAGCGGCATCGAAGGATACCCTGATATCATTTGAGGTTTTGCCACCATTGAAAGGAAAGAGTATACATTCTCTTTATGACCATCTTGACCCCTTGATGGAATTCAGACCCTCGTGGATCAATGTAACTTATCACCGCAGCGAGACCATGTTCAAGAAAAAGGCAGATGGTACTTTCGAAAAGGTGGAAGTGAGGAAAAGACCCGGGACCGTAGGTATTTGTGCCGCTATCATGAACCATTATCAGGTAGATGCTGTGCCTCATATCATCTGCGGCGGCTTTACGCGGCGCGAGACGGAAGATGCACTGATTGACCTTGATTTTCTTGGAATAGATAATGTACTGGTGTTACGTGGCGATGCTGCGAAGAATGAAGCTTCTTTTGAACCCGAGCGCGATGGAAACCATTATGCAATAGACCTGCTAGAACAGGTGAATCGAATGAACAATGGAATTTATCTGGACGAGGATATTAAAAATGGCGGGAAGACAGGTTTTTGTGCAGGTGTAGCCGGCTACCCTGAAAAGCATTTTGAGGCACCGAATCTGGAAATAGATTTACAGCGATTGAAACAAAAAGTTGATGCGGGGGCTGAATACATCATGACTCAGATGTTCTTCGATAATGAGAAGTTCTTTGCTTTCGTGAAAGCATGTAGGGATATCAATATTCAGGTGCCGATTATTCCCGGACTAAAGCCAATTACCAACAAGAAGCAATTATCGGTGTTGCCTCGCATTTTCCATGTCGATATTCCAACAGATTTATCGAATGCCATTCATCGTTGTAAAACTGATGAGGAATGTGAAAAAGTAGGAACAGAGTGGCTGGTACAACAGAGCCGCGAGTTAAAAAAGTTCGGTGTTCCTGTGCTTCACTATTATACCCTCGGAAAGCCCAAGGTGATTCGGGATGTAGTGCAGCAAATTATTTAACAGGCGTGCCTACTTCTTATCTTTCTCTTTTAGCTTGATCTTCATGATTTCATCGAACTGCTCCATACTGAGCTGCTTTCCGATGATTCGTTTATCTCTGTCCAGTAGATAGAAAGTAGGCGTCTTGTAAATATCGTACGCCTGGCGGAAGTTCATTTGTCCTGCTTTTTCCGCCTTTAGCCGCGCTTCCTGGCTTTCATGCGTATGGAACCAGCCTGTCAGTTTGTTGTCTTTGATGAAACGTTTCCAGGCGATAAACTCCGGCTCATTGATGTTGACAGCATAAATAGCGACGCCCAATGCTTTCCACTTTGCGCGGTACATAGAATCGAGACGAGGAATTTCAGTTTTACAGTGGCCACAGGAAGGATCCCAGAAGGCGATAACCGTGAAAGTTGCATTCACGCTGTACAAGGGAGTGATTTTTCCGGAGCTATCAGGGAAATCCATGTTATAAGCAGGCAATCCAATCTGATTGGCGATTAGGTTGTAGGCCCTTTCGAATACAATTTTTTTATTGGAAGGATCCAGCAGTGTTGAGTCACCTTTTGCATAGAAGTTTTCAAATAAAAACACAAAAACTTTATCCTGCCCCATGTACTGAGGGTTCATGTATTGTTTAGTGAATTTATTCATCAGATAAGGAAACATTTCCTTCCCCGGACGTGCAGACAGCAATATATAGTTGACCTCTTTGATGATGGAATCTGCCTCGATGGAAATGTAGTATTTGAAGTATTCATCAAGCTTCGGTTCGAAAAAAGGTGTGTGCAGAAGTCTGTCATCGGAAAAATCAACGTCATCCCAATAATGCCCTTTTACATAAAAATAAGGGTAGCTGGAATCGGGTTTCCCTTTAACAACAGGTATTTCAGGAACCTTTGGTCTTTTGTTACAACTAAATAATGCAGCCAGCAGTGTTCCTGAATATTTGTCAATGATGCTGTCTCTATATGCATCCATTCGCTCTGTTGTTTTGGCGTATGCTTCCCGGATATCCGTTGTGTCTTTTTTTGTTTTCTCTTTCTTCTCGTTGAATTCTTTTTCTAATCCCTGCATCTTTTTCTCCTGGGCGGCAGAAAATTTCTTGTATTCCTCGTATAATTTATTTTCTTCAGAGCCGGTGATTTTTGCTTTGATACTAACGCTATTGGAAGTATCACCTTCAATTCGGAAGTTCTGGATATCATCTACCAACAAATCGAATTGTATCTGGTATCCCCCCAGATTTGTAACAACGAAATATATACCTCCTATAAGTTTCGTAGGACCCGCAAAAACTCCCTCACTCTTGTCATTTAACTTGGCGGAATCGAAAAGCGCCATTTGCGTTCCATAATAACTGCCCAAATAAACGGTAGTATTCTTCAATGGGGTCAGTTTGATGCTGATATTTCTGCCTCCGGGGAATTGTGAGAAACCACTGGCAGCTATCAGTAATAGTCCGGCAGAAAAAAGTAGATGTTTCATCATAGTTGTTGGAAAGTTGAAGTGTTGGTTGCCAACATGAATTTTCATGCTGCAAATTAAGGAAAGATTCATTTCTTTATCGACGTAACGCCCTTCCTGATTAACTTTGTGCCAGTGAAAAAGCAGCGAAAAGCAGTAGTCCTCAACAACCTGACCGTAACTGATTATGCCGCAGAAGGTAAATCCCTGTCCCGCCTCGATGGTAAGGTGATTTTCATCGAAGGCGCCATTCCGGGAGACATTGTTGATGTTTTGTTAAAAAAGAATAAGTCCGATTGGGCAGAGGGGGTAGCCATCAATTTTCATGAACATTCACCTCATCGGCTTACACCCTTTTGCCGACATTTTGGTGTTTGCGGCGGTTGTCAGTGGCAAATGTTACCCTATGCGATGCAGTTACAATATAAGCAGCAACAAGTGGCTGATGTGCTGCTGCGAATTGGTAAAGTAGTGCTTCCGCCCATAGAGCCTATTTTGGGAGCGGAGAGAATTACCCATTACCGCAATAAACTCGAGTATACTTTTGGGGACAGGAGGTACATTCCACCTGAAGAATTCTCAAAGATGAAAGCATCCGGCGAGATGGATCAAACAATGGGTGCCGGGGGTTTCCATGCCCGGGGATTTTTTGATAAGGTTGTGGCCATTGAAACTTGTCATCTGCAAGATGAGCCGACCAATGCGATTAGAACTACGATTGAGACGTTTGCCAGAGAGCATCAGCTTCCATTTTATAATCCCCGTACTCATGAAGGTTGGTTAAGAAACCTGGTGATACGAAATACCCGGACAGGGGAGTGGATGGTGGATGTTGTTTTGGGTTACCAACTGCAGGAACAACAGGATCTGCTTACTGAATTCTTGCTGGAACGTTTTCCCGGCATAACGACTTTATTAGTGACCATCAATTCCAAGCACAATGATAGTTTGACCGGACTGGAGCCGGAGGTAATAAAAGGCAAGGGGTACATCACTGAGCAATTGGAAAACTTTCGATACATCATAAGTGCCAGATCGTTCTTCCAAACCAACTCCTACCAGGCCGAACGTCTTTACCGACTTATTCGGGAGATGGCAGAACTAAACTGCAGTCAGGTTGTTTATGATTTGTATTGTGGAACAGGCAGTATCGGAATCTTTCTCAGTCAGCAGGCAAAGCAAATAGTAGGGGTAGAGGTTGTACCGGAAGCGGTAGCTGATGCCATAAAAAATGCGGAGCTCAATGCTGTTTCCCAGGCCAGGTTTTTTGCAGGGGATGTGATTGATATTTGCGATGATGCTTTTTTTGCCCGGGAGGGGAAGCCCGATGTGGTGATTACAGACCCACCACGTGCCGGAATGCATGAAAAACTGGTGAAAAAATTATTAGAGATGGAGGCACCGCTGATAGTCTATGTAAGTTGCAATCCTGCAACACAGGCAAGAGACCTTGCCCTGCTGGATGAAAAATACCGGGTGACCCGTTGTTGTCCGGTTGACATGTTCCCACATACCTTGCACATTGAAAATGTTGTACAATTAAAACTGAAGTAACTGGCTTTGCCTGCAGATAACATCTATTTATTATGACACAGTTTCGTCCCAGTCGTTTTGAGATATTACCGGTGATTGTAAAAAATCTGCTCATCATCAATGGACTGTTTTTTATGGCACAATTTGCATTCAGTGGTCCGGATGCACCCATAGATATGGAAGGAATTTTTGCATTACATGCCTGGCAAAGCAGTCTATTCCGTCCCTGGCAATTGATTACCCATATGTTTTTACACGGAGACTTCGCCCATATTTTTGGTAACATGTTTGCTTTATGGATGTTTGGTTCAGTACTTGAAAATGTTTGGGGTTCTAAGAAGTTTCTCACCTTTTACATCGTATGCGGATTGGGGGCGGCATTAATTCATTTGTTGTTCCTTAGTTATGAATTTCTTCCGATGATGAAGGCTTATGAAAGTCTTTATGAGCAACAGGCACGAGGGCAATGGGTATCAATTGAAGAGATGAGAAAGTTCATGGTAACTTATCTTTCCAGTGATCTGACCCATGCAAAGGAACTTCAGCAGCTGGGGGATAATCCTGCCATCAGCAGTCAGATTTTCAGTCAGCTGACAGCCAAATACCAGGAGGTAATCAATACAGCCACCATTGGTGCGAGCGGCGCAGTATTTGGTGTATTAGCCGCTTTCGTTTATCTGTTTCCCAACACATATATCTATATCTACTTTTTAATACCTATCAAAGCCAAGTGGCTGGGTATTCTTTATTTCACTTATGAATTATTTTTCGCCATACAAAATAGTGCCGGTGATAATGTAGCTCGTTGGGCACATGTGGGAGGAGCTATCGTCGGGTTACTCATTGTATTTACCTGGAATAAGAGGAACAAACAATCATTCTTTTAATAAATTATTTTCCCTATGCGGGACAAAACATATCAATCAGGGAGGCAAATACTTTTAGGGCAGGATAACAATGCGCTGGTATTACTTTTTGCCATCAACATGCTGTTGTTTCTATTGTTGCAATTTATTTCCATAGTATATTTTATTTCTGATACCCCCCGTGAATTTTTTCAGCGGCAGATACTTGACTGGTTTACATTGCCTGCCAATATCGACATTTTTCTGTCCAGACCCTGGACACTGTTCACCTACATGTTTACCCATATTTCTATCTGGCATTTGATCAGCAGTATGCTTTGGCTTTGGTGCTTTGGCTACATTTTGCAGGATCTGGCAGGTAACCGGCATTTGATTCCTGTTTATTTGTACGGAGGTTTCACAGGGGCCATCATTTTTTTGGCAGCTCTGCAATTGCTGCCGGCATCTCAACAGCCTGTAGCTATCGCACCCTGGATGGGAGCAGGAGCTGCTGTCATGTCGGTTGCAACAGCTACAACAGCCCTTTCTCCTAATTATAGATTATTCCCGCTCATCAATGGAGGCATCCCTCTCTGGATAATCACAGTTTTGTATGCACTGATACATTTTTCCACCCTAGGTTCATCACAGATGGGCGTAGGTGCTGCCAGTCTGGCTGCCGGTGCTGTTGGATATATGTATGTACATCTATTACAGAGAGGAACAGATGCCGGTGCCTGGATGTCACGTTTCTATCAGCATGTGAATATTTGGTTCCAACCCGGACTACAACCCTTTCAAAAAAAACAGCCTACCGGAAAACAGCCTTTTGTGAAAATTCCCAAATCAACACAACAAAGACTGGATGAGATACTCGATAACATCAATGAGCAGGGAATGGATGGATTAAC
>JBJTJJ010000275.1:0-1455 GCA_046095445.1 Sediminibacterium sp. | reverse complement strand
CTATTCAACCATTCATCATAATACCTGCCACATCAACATGAAGTGGAAAAGAGCCATACAGTACCTTTTTCAGCAATTGTTGGGAACAGATCACTACTTATTCCTAACAGGACTCTATCAATGGTGCGTGGTAAGACACATTCGACCCGATCAGGAGCTTGAGTTTTTCCTTCAAACTATACCAGCTGGTGGAATTATCGTAGATGCCGGAGCTAATTTGGGCATTACCTCTCTTTTGATGGAACAAAAAAGGCCGGATTGTACAATTATTTCCTTTGAACCGGTACCCGCTAATTTTCGCTGTTGCCAAAAAATGATTCGACTTTTTGGTAAAGGTCGTATTCAACTACATGAATCAGCATTGTCCAATAGCTCCGGTCAATTGCGTATGTGGCAGCCTAGTGAAAATGGAGTTATCATGCACGGCTTAAGTCGGGTATTTAACAATGATTTACAAGGGAATGAAACTTTTATTGTTCCCGCTACTTGTCTTAATGATCTGCCTGAATTGCAATCACCGGTAAATTGGGGAGGATTGAAGATTGATGTTGAAAATTTTGAATGGCATGTTTTACGGGGTGGGGTAGAGGTGATAAAAAAATTCCGACCCGTTATATACTGTGAAATCTGGGATACTCCCTATAAGGATCAAACACTACAGCTACTTCGATCCTTAGGTTATTCCGTCTTTGTCTGGAAAGTAAATAGACTTGAGTCATACAAAGAACAAACAGCTTTGAACTTCTTTTTACTGCCCGATTAAATGAGAGAGGTTTCATCTCAGTTATCATAATTGGGTAAAAGTGTGGTAGCCTTTCTCCTTTTCAACCATTTTAATAGCTCTATCCAGATAACTGTTGATACACAGAAATGCCAGCCACAATCAAAATGGCAATGGCCAGATAAATCGCATCGGCCATTTTTCCACTGATGAAGTAAAGTGTTGAAGCTGCCAGCAATAAGATAACCATCGGCTCTCCCAGCAATTGTTGCAGCATCCGCCACAGTTCATTGGACTGTTTAAATTCAAATTCATTTCTGCCAAACTGCTGTCGGGCAACTTGCACCTCTTCATTGGTTAGGCCTTGAATTGGTTCGGGAACAGGTAGGTCCATTGTCAATGATCAGATTAAGTGGATGCGCTTTTCAGAACTTTCACATAAAGATAAACAATCATTGGGATGTATTGACAGCACCACATTTTTATTTTTGGAACATGGCGTAAGAAATTGGAACAACTCTATTTTAAAGTTTATCCACAACGTCAAAGACGCTATCTTTTTCGACATTCATTTGGTATCTTTAGGGATGATGTAAAGGAACACTATATGTTTTTTGTCCATCTCGTCTGACTTCTATGTCAAACAATAAAAAGTAAATCAATGAATACTCAAGAAATCAAGCCGCTCTTTATGGTCGTCTTTTTTCTTCTGGCGCAAAGCTGTCAATTAGAGA
>JBJTJJ010000274.1:0-6157 GCA_046095445.1 Sediminibacterium sp. | reverse complement strand
ACACAGGAAAGTGCCATGGTGAATGCCATCATCGTATTCATCAAAGTAGCTATTGTAATCTTATTTATTGTGGTTGGCTGGCAGTTCATTAAACCGGAAAACCATACACCTTACATGATTCCTGAAGGCACCAAGCCGGTAGTAGATGCGGCAGGTGTTGAATTGGTGAATTACGACGGATTTTTCAAACATGGGCTGGGTGGAGTGCTGGGTGGTGCTGCCATCGTTTTCTTTGCCTTCATAGGTTTCGATGCAGTGAGTACTGCTGCGCAGGAAGCTAAGAATCCAAAAAGAGATATGCCCATCGGTATTTTAGGTTCACTGGTGGTTTGTACGATTCTTTATATCCTGTTCGGACATGTGCTGACCGGTGTTACCAACTGGCAAGAGTTCGTAGATCCGGAAAAAGGCAGAGAAGCTTCTGTTGCTTATGCCATCTCCAATTATATGAAAGGATATGAATGGCTGGCTACAGCTGTAACAGTTGCGATATTGGCTGGGTTCTCTTCAGTTATACTGGTGATGTTGATGGGACAAAGCCGAATTTTCTATTCTATGAGTAACGACGGGCTAATTCCAAAGGCATTTGGAGAACTGCACCCTAAATTTCAAACGCCCTATAAAGCTAATTTGATTCTCTTTGTTTTTGTAGGAGCTTTCGCAGCTTTTGTACCCGGACACGTGGCGGGCGATCTCACATCTTTCGGTACGCTCTTCGCATTTGTATTGGTTAGCTTGGGTGTATGGATCATGCGAAGAGAAAATCCAGATATGCCCAGACCCTTTAAGACACCATTGGTTCCGGTGGTACCTATTTTGGGTGCAGTAATCTGTTTGGGGATGATTGCAGCAATTGACCTACGCACACTAAAGTTTGCAATGATCTGGATGCTGATAGGTCTTGTTGTTTATTTCCTTTATAGTAAAAAGCGGAGTAAACTGAACAGTTAAAAAAGTACTTTATCAATAAAACGGCCGATGGAACAACAACCATCGGCTTTTTTTATTGATTTGCTTACCTTTGCACCGCAAATAAATCTGCATTATGGGTCGCATATTTGAAGTAAGAAAAGCCACCATGTTTGCCCGTTGGGACCGCATGGCGAAGCAATTTACCCGCATCGGGAAGGAAATCGTTATTGCCGTTAAAGCCGGAGGTCCCGACCCCACCACCAATCCTGCCCTGCGTCGCTGCTTCCAGAATGCCCGCAGTGTGGGTATGCCCAAAGATCGGGTAGAAGCTGCTATCAAACGGGCATCCGGAAAAGATACGACCAACTATGAAGAAATTTTATACGAGGGATACGGCCCGCATGGGGTTGCTATACTTGTAGAAACTGCCACCGACAATCATGTAAGAACGGTTGCCAACGTAAAAAGCCATTTCAATAAAGGCAACGGCGCCATGGGTACTACCGGCAGTGTAAGTTTTCAGTTCAAAAAAATGGGAGTGTTCAAATTGAAGCCGGAGGGACTGAACACCGAAGAACTGGAACTTGAACTCATTGATGTTGGTCTGGAAGAAATGGGAGAAAGTGTAGATGAACAAAACAAACCCGTAGTAGTCTTGCGTTGTCAGTTTGTTGACTTTGGTAAACTTCAAAAAGGATTGGAAGATCGGGGTATTACGCCCATCAGTGCGGAATTAGAATGGATTCCTCAAAATACGGTACCTGTTACCGACGAACAGGCAGAGGAAGTAAGTAAGTTGATAGAACGACTGGAACAAGACGACGACGTCAACAAAGTGTTCCATAACATGGGGTAATGGTTTTGTTATACGTCTAAAATAAAAAAAGGTGGCAGCAACAAGTAATTTGACAAGCAGCAACCTGAAAAGACGCGTCATCTTTTTTGATGGGGTCTGTAATCTTTGCCAGCGTTCAGTTCAGTTCATCTTAACAAGAGATTCCGGAGGTATATTTCTTTTTGCTTCCCTTCAGGAAAATTTAGCAAGCCAACTCATTCCCAATTCCATGTCATCTGTCGAAGAGCAAGGCAGCATTATTTTATGGGAGGAAGGAAAAATCAGCTACCGCTCTACAGCAGTATTGCGCATCGTTAGAAAACTATCCGGGTGGTGGCCATTGCTCTATGTTTTCATCCTTGTTCCACCCTTCATCAGAGATACTGTATATAATTGGGTGGCAAAAAATCGATATCACTGGTGGGGAAAAACTGATACCTGTATGGTACCCAGCCCTGAATGGAGGAAGAGATTTCCCACTACAATAGAAGATTTGGAGAAAAAATAAGTTACTCCCGCATCATTTGCAATACAACATCAACAACCTGTTCGGCATTGGGCTTGCCGAAATAATCGCCATCACTTCCGTATCCGGTTCTATGTTCCTTGGCAGTTAATAATCGGGGGGCTACATCCAGGTAACGGAAGGCCTGCTGTTCATCCATGATTTTAGATAACATATAACCTGTTGCTCCCCCCGGCACGTCTTCATCTACCAATAAAAGTCGGCTGGTCTTTTTCAAAGATTCCATGATTTGATGGTGGATATCAAATGGCAGCAATGTCTGCACATCGATGATCTCACAGGAGATGCCCATTCGATTCAACCTTTCCGCAGCATCTTCAACAATACGAAGCGTTGAACCATAGGAAACAATTGTTACCTCCTCTCCCTGCCGAATTACTTCGGGAATTCCGAGGGCTACCCGATACTCTAAAGGATTATCCGGCATTTTTTCTTTCAGGCGATATCCATTCAGGCATTCAACAATAATAGCAGGATCATTGGCTTGTAAAAGTGTATTGTACATACCCATCGCCTGCACCATATTGCGGGGAACACAGAGATACATTCCTCTCAGCGCATGTATCATCATTCCCATAGGTGAACCGGTATGCCAGATGCCTTCCAGCCGATGACCACGGGTACGAATAATCAAAGGATAACTTTGTTTGCCTACTGTACGGAAATGAACAGTTGCCACATCGTCACTCAAAGTCTGCAGGGCATACAACACATAATCCAGGTATTGAATTTCTGCAATCGGGCGAAGTCCGCGCAAGGAAAGTCCGATGGCCTGGCCCACAATAGTTAATTCCCTGATTCCTGTATCAGACACACGGTCAACGCCATGCTTTTCCTGGAGACCTGCAAAGCCCTGGTTAACATCTCCGATTTTTCCTACATCTTCTCCAAATGCATATACAAATGGATTATTGGCCAGCAGCTGATCAAAGTATCTGTTCAGTACTTCATAGCCATTGATAACAGGCGAATCAGATGAATAAACTGGTGGAACCGGAGTAACAGCCAGTGTTCGACGTGGTCCCTGATTGTAGAGATAAGAATTGAATAAATCTTTATGAACCGGTTCCCATTCTAGCAAGAAAGATTGTAATTCTTCGAAGCTGGGGGAATTGGGTGCCATTTCCATGGCCAGGTGAACCGAGCGAAGAACATCCCTTCTCAGCAGATCAGTAGCAGATGTGAGTTGGGTAGCCATTTGCTGAAGCTGCTGATATACCTGCATGTCATTGGTAATAGTAGATCGGATGAGATCTGCCGCCCGATTGGCTAATTCCCGAATAGGTGCCTGGAAAGATTCCCAGGCCTGACTTCTACTTTCTTTTACATGCTCACGTGCTTCAGCTTCAATAGCAGCAATTTCATCGGCTGTTGCCAACTCACACATCAACAGCCATTCTTTCATTTTTTTGTTGCAATCCCACTCACGTTCCCATTCTAATCTTTCAGTTGGTTTATATCTTTCGTGGCTACCGCTAGTAGAATGACCTTGTGGCTGGGTAACTTCCTGCACATGAAATAATACGGGTACATGATCGATGCGCAATTGCCTGATGGCAGCCTCAAAAACTTCACACATGCCGGCATAATCCCATGCCTTTACTTTATAGATGCGAATCCCATTGGTCCCCTCCTCCTTTTCCATTCCCCGCATTGCCTCAGAGATAGATCCTTTGGTTGTCTGAAAGCGCGTGGGAACGGATATGCCATAACCATCATCCCAAACAAATACCGCCAGAGGAATTTGCAAAACCCCCGCAGCATTCACTGTCTCCCAGAAATGTCCTTCAGAAGTACTGGCATCTCCAATGGTACAAAAACATACTTCATTTCCTGCCTGACTCAAGTGACCGAAAATATCAGGACGATTGGCATTCCGGAATAATTTAGAGGCAAGTGCCAAACCTACTGCTCTCGGCATTTGAGAAGCGGTTGGCGCCATGTCTGAAGAACTATTTTTTTGATGAACGAGATTCAGCCAATTACCTGCTTCATCTGTTACAGGCGTAGAGAAATGCGCATCCATTTGTCTGCCTGCGCTGAATGGGTCATGGTTGGGATCGGGATCGCCATAAAGTTGTGCGAAAAACTGCTGCACATTGGTGATGCCAGCTGCGAGCATGAAGGTTTGATCCCTATAATATCCTGCTCTAAAATCTCCCGGCTGAAAAAATTTGGCTGCTGCGAT
Source organism: Sediminibacterium sp. (assembly GCA_046095445.1). Taxonomy (GTDB): domain Bacteria; phylum Bacteroidota; class Bacteroidia; order Chitinophagales; family Chitinophagaceae; genus Sediminibacterium. The sequence continues at coordinate 1,696 of JBJTJJ010000274.1, read as the reverse complement.
TTGAGCAACTTCTTTGCCATCCCCAAAAATTCCAAACTTCCCTTTGCCCGTTAGCACTTCCCTGCGTCCCAGCAGACTTACCTCACGGCTGATGACTGCCATACGATAATCATCCAGAATAGCCTGTCGGAAAGACTCATACGACATCTTACTATCCAACTGCTCTTGAGAAAGGGCCTGATCCATGGCGCAAATTTAGCACTACAAGAGGAATAGCAAGAGGAAAAACAGAACAGGTGTATAAAAACAGGTTAGCCGGGGCAACGAAGCTGACGGAAGAGGGGTCTTAGAATTGTTAAAATTGTTGCCAAACAGCTCTGAAACGGCCTAGTTTTTGTAAAACCCCACGTATTTGATTAATTTTAACTTATAAATACATATTTATGAAAAAGCTTCTTGTTGCATTTGGTTGCCTACTAACTTTTCAACTGGTTCAGGCACAAGACCAAACGAATGACGCTCCAAAATGGGAGATCGGCAAAGTATTGGAAATCACCAATACCAATTTCAATGCAGGTGAGCGCCCTGTAGGTGTTCCGGTTGATTTTGTGGTAGAGATCAAAAATATCAGCAAAGACACTGTAACTCTATTGAACGCGAAAGCAGGTTGCGGTTGCACCACCCCCAACTTTACTCCTAACCAGCGATTTGGACCCGGACAAACCGTGAAAGTTGCTATCAGCTATAACGGCGGACAGGCCGGTTCTTATGGTAAAATAACTACTATTTATTTTGATCATGACATGACTCAAACCATCATGTTAACCGGTGTAGGCGTTCAACCCAAGCAGGAACCCGCTCCGGCTCAATCAGCGAATCCAGTTAAACAATAAATACGAACCTAGAAAGCGATGAAAAATCTGTTATCCTTACTTTTTTTTCTGGGCGTAGCAACATTTGTGCAGGCACAAACGGAAGTTACTTTCGCAGAAAAAACGCATTCTTTTGGAAAGATCAAGCAACATGTTCCGGTAACTTATACTTTTAGTTTCACCAATACTTCTTCCCGCCCGGTTGTGATAGAAAAGGCCGACGCAGAATGTGGTTGCACCACTCCTGAATATGCGAAAGGTGCAATTTTAAAGGGAAAGACCAGTGAAATTAAAGTGACGTATAATTCAGAAACAGCCGGCAGCTTCCAGAAAAATATCACGGTTAAATTTGCCGGTGTTGCATCGCCCTATATCCTGACCATTGATGGCGAAGTGATACCCGAAAAGAAATAATTACCCGAATAGTCGATCTAATTGAAAGCGCGGTTGACCAACTGCGCTTTTTGTTTTTTGGAGTGACCATTGAAGTAGATTTATCTTTGCACCATGCCAACCATCAGTCAACGGGGACAATTGATGCCCCCCTCACCTATCAGAAAATTAGTACCCTTTGCTGAAGCAGCTAAAAAAAGAGGTACCAAGGTTTTTCACCTGAATATCGGGCAACCGGACATAGCCACTCCGCAGGCCATGATGGATGCTGTCAGGAATATCGATTTCCGGGTGCTGGAATACAGCCATAGTGCAGGAAATGAATCGTATAGACAAAAGCTGACTCAATATTATCATTCTGTTGGAATTGAAATTACAGCCAGTGAAATAATTGTAACTACTGGAGGAAGTGAGGCGATTTTATTTGGCATGCTCGCCTGTCTCGATCCTGGAGATGAGGTAATCATTCCGGAACCCTTTTATGCGAATTA